>JBEKWD010000007.1:0-20292 GCA_049513435.1 Steroidobacteraceae bacterium
AAATCTGCTGCGCATCGCCGCCTGTGTCGCCACCATGAGCACACTGGTTATGCAGTGCAGCCAGCAGGCCCTCGCCCGATGGCGCGGCCGTGGCGCGCGACTGAAGCGATCGCAACGACCGTGTTAGGATCAAAATCAGGCGCTGAAATGGGCCTGGACTACAGCAGCATGGTCGCTCCAGCCAAGAAAATACTGTGCATCGAGGATGATCCGGAAACAGCCGTCCTGATCGCTGAGGACCTGCGCGACCGAGGCTACGTCGTGACCATCGCGCTGGATGGGCATTCCGGCTATCGCGCGATCCTGAAGATGGATGTCGACCTGGTGCTGTGCGACATCAATATGCCCGGCATGACCGGATTCGAAGTGCTTGAGAGCCTGACGGCGCTGACGCCGAAATTCGACGCCGTACCGTTCGTATTCATGACGGCGCTGGCGGACCGGGATACCGAGCTCAAGGGGCGTCGTCTCGGGGCAGATGATTATGTCACCAAGCCCATCGATTTCGAGATCCTCGCCACGATCATCGAAGCGCGCATGAGCCACGTCGCGCGTGATCAGGTCTGGTCGCGTGATGTGGCGCTTAATGAGCGCGAAACGCAGAGCCTGACCTGGTCGGCGCGTGGCAAGACTTCAAGTGAGATCGCGATGATCCTGGGGCTGGCCAAGCGCACCGTGGATTTTCATATCGAAAATGCCTGTCGGAAGCTCAACGTCTCGACTCGCACGGAAGCCGTCGTGAAGGCGGCATCCGGTCGACTCATTCAACCCTGAGTATCCCCGTGGATTCTGCTCCCGCTGCCGGGCCCGATCGCGTTGCAGACGCGCCGAAGCCCGATACCCGCGCCGCGGTGCAGCCGGTGCGTTCGCTGCCATCGCACTCGATTCGTGCGCGCCTGTACGCGGTGTTCGCGATCCTGCTGTTGCTGGTGCTCGGACTCGGCGTCTTTGGAGTCGCGCGCCTCGCCGATGTCAATCGCGTGTCCGAGGTCATCCGCAATCACTGGCTGCAGGCCACACGCATTCTCGGTGATGTCAGCAACTATATGTCGGACTATCGCACGGCCGAGGGCAGCCACCTGCTGTCCACGACGCCGCTGGAGCTGGCCGCGAGTGACAAGGAGATCCTCGCGCTGGGCGAGACCGTCGAGCGCAGCCAGCGCGCCTACGAGGCGGTGCCGCATGGGCCCGCAGAGAGCGTGCTTTATGCGCAATTCGCCGAGCAATGGCGCGACTACCAGAGTATCGCCGCGCAGGTGCTGGCGCTCGCCCGCGCGGGCCGCACCCGCGAGGGCGTCGTCCTCTATATGAGCACCTCGCGCAGCGCGTTCGACATCGCCAGCGACACACTGGCCCGACTGACCGATGAGACGGTCGCGGAGGCGGCGCAGGCGAGTGCCAGTGCAGCGGCCACATATCGGCACGCGCGCGGCCTGATTGTGTCGGCGATGTCAGCGGCCGTACTGCTGTTGCTCGGAGTCATCATCTATATCACCCGCTCGATACTCAATCCGTTGCTCGAGCTGGCCAATCGCATGCGCGCACTGGCCCATCACGATACCAACGTCCTGATACCCAGTGCGCAGCGCGCCGATGAAATGGGCGAGATGGCGCGCTCCGTGGTCGTGTTTCGCGATAATGCGCTGGCGCTGATGAACAGTCAGCGTCGATTGATCGAGCAAGCCGCGACGCTGGAGGAAGCGCTCGAGAATGAGCAGCGGCTGACGGCGCAGCAGCGCAATTTCGTCTCGATGACCTCGCACGAGTTCCGCACGCCCTTGACCATCATCGACGGCCACGCGCAGCGGCTCATCAAATTGAGCGAGCGGCTCGACCCGGCTGAGATCGCAGACCGTGGCGCGCGCATACGCAGCGCCGTGCAACGCATGACCAACATCATGGACAGTCTGCTAGGGGCAACGCGACTACTGGATGGGCAGGCGGTGTTTCACCCGACCGAATTAGAGCCCGCGGCGCTATTACGCGACGCGTGCCAGACGCACCGCGAGGCCAATCGAGGTGTGAACATCTCGGAGCACTTCGAGGACCTGCCGGCAACCATCCACGGTGATCCGAAATTGCTGTTTCACGCCTTCAGCAATCTGATCTCCAATGCGATCAAATACTCTGCGCCCGGCAGTCCGATCGAGGTCGATGCGCACGAGGAGCTCGGCCAGCTCGTGGTGCAGATCCGGGATCACGGCATCGGCATTCCCGCCAAGGATCGCCAGCGGTTATTTCAGCGCTATTTCCGCGGTGGCAATGCGACCGGAATCGCAGGCACCGGCGTAGGTCTGCACCTGGTCGCCATGATCGTCTCACTGCATCAGGGCGAGGTGTTCGCCGAGAGCCTGGAAGGGGTGGGATCGACGTTCTTCGTGCGCCTGCCCGTGCGCGCCTCGGCGCTCAACACACAGCTGAGCTCGACTCGCGACGTCGCCTGACAGCGGCAAGGTGCGGCTTACGAGCATGGCACGGTTACCGGAGCGCCGTCGCGGCGTGCGCTGCAGTTTGAACAAGTGGCACCGCCGAGGGGCTCCATAGATGATCAATAGCAGCGATTCCAAGGCAGCCACTTCGCGGAGATACGCTTGGTCGACCCAGCGGCAGCTCTCGGTGCTCGGCATCGCCGCTGCGAGCGTGGTTGTCGTTGCGGCGATCATCTGGCTCGTGGGTCGCAGCGGACGCGGCGGTGCCGCGCCCCCGGCGCCGCCACCGGGCACATTCATACCGACGGCGCAGCAGCTCAAGACTCTGACCATCGAGCCGGTAGCCATGCGCCAGTTCGTCAGCGAAGAGCGCACCGAAGGCAAAATCGCGGTCAATGGCGAGCACGAAACTCCCGTGTTCTCGCCCTATTCCGGCCGCGTCATCAAGGTCATTGCGAACCTCGGTGACGTCGTAAAGCAGGGCCAGCCGCTCGCGACCATCGAGGCATCCGAGTTTTCTCAGGCGCAGAACGACCTGCGCACTGCCCTCGCGCAGGTCAAGCTGACGCGCACCTCTGAAGCGCGCAAGCACGCGCTCTACGACATCAAGGGTGGCTCCCTGGCCGATTGGCAGCAGGCGCAGGCGGATCTGGCCGCAGCGGAGGCCAATTTCAGCTCGGTACGCAGTCGATTGCGCATTCTCGGTTACTCCGAGACGCAGATCGATCAGCTCTTGACGGCCGAACACTTTGATCCGACTGCAAACGTTCTGGCGCCCATCGACGGCATCATCGTCGACCGTCAGGTCGGACCGGGCCAGTTCGCGCAATCGGGCGCCTCGACACCGATCTTTACGATTGCCGATCTATCGAGCGTGTGGCTGATAGCCAATGTGCGCGAGACCGACGCCGCGCGGGTACACACCGGACAGTCTGTCGAAGTGCGCGTGCTCGCATATCCGGATCGCGTATTCAGTGCGCGCGTTGTCTACGTCGCACCGATCATCGATCCAAACACGCATCGGTTGACCGTGCGGGCAGTCATTGACAACGCCGGCGGCGCTCTGAAGCCGGAGATGTTCGCCACGTTCCGTATTCTGACCAGCGCGGACAGCCAGTCGCCGGGGGTGCCGCAGAGCGCCATCGTCTACGAGGGCGACGCGGCTCACGTCTGGGTCGTGCGAGCCAACAACGAGATCGTGATCAGGCCCATTCGCGTAGGCCGCACCAGTGACGGCTTCGTCGAGATCCTCGAGGGCTTGCAGGTCGGTGAGCGCGTGGTCACTCAGGGCAGCCTGTTTATTGACCGAGCCGTGGCCGGGAGCTGAGCTTGAACGCTCTGGTCACATTTGCGCTGCGCCAGCGCGTGCTGGTGGTCATCCTGCTGGTGTTGGCCCTCGCGGGTGGCGTCGCCGCCTTCCTGTCACTCAACATCGAGGCGTATCCGGACCCGGTGCCCCCGCTCGTGGACGTCGTGACACAAAACGCCGGCCAATCCGCGGAGGAGATCGAGCGCTACATCACCATTCCGATCGAAGTGCAGATGGCCGGCATCCCCAATGTGAATGCAATCCGCACCATTTCGCTGTTCGGACTGTCGGACGTCAAGATCCAATTCACCTACGATTTTACCTACCAGCAGGCCGAGCAGTGGGTCATCAATCGTCTCTCGCAGCTTTCGGGCCTGCCGAACGCGGCTCAGCCGTCGATATCGCCCACCAGTCCAATCGGGGAGATTTTCCGCTACCGCGTAGTCGGACCTGCCAACTACTCGGTCGCTGACCTCAAGACCATTGAGGACTGGATGCTGGAACGGCGCTTCAAGGCGGTGCCCGGCGTCATCGACGTCACCGGCTGGGGCGGCAAGACCAAGACCTACGAGGTGACGCTAGACCAGCGACGCCTGGTCGATTACGGGCTGTCGATACCGCAGGTCCTGCAGGCACTGTCGAACGCTGACATCAACGTTGGCGGCCAGACCGTCAACATCGGACCACAGGCTGTCGTGGTGCGCGGCGTCGGCCTGATCAGCTCTATAGAAGGCATTCAGCACACTGTGATCGCCAACGTCAACGGCGCGCCGATCTTTATCAGCGACGTCGCCGATGTGCACATCGAGCACCTGCCACGGCTCGGCATCGCCGGCAATGACGCGGACAACGATATCGTGCAGGGCATCGTACTCATGCGCCGCGGGGCGCAAAGCGTTCCGACTATCAAGCGCGTCGAAGCGGAGGTCGCGAAAATCAACAGCACCGGCGTGCTGCCGCCCGGTGTACACATCGAACGCATCTATGACCGCAGCGACCTGATCGCCATCACCACAAAAACGGTCTTGCACAACATGATCGAAGGTGTGGTGCTGATCTTTCTGCTTCAATGGGCCTTCCTGGGTAATCTGCGCAGCGCCCTGATCGTGGGCTTGACGATTCCGTTTGCGCTTTCCTTTGCGATTGGCCTGATGGTGATCCGCGGCGACTCGGCCAACCTCTTATCGGTCGGGGCAATCGATTTCGGCTTGATCGTCGACGCCACGGTGATCATGGTCGAGAACATATACCGCCATCTGGCGGAGGGAGTCGCCCATCAGGGAAGGGGCGCAACCACGCTGGATACCATGCGCGTGCCAAGCGGCTTTCGCGGCAAATTTGCCGTCATCTCGATCGCTGCGGCCGAGGTCAACCGCTCCATTTTCTTTGCTGCGACGATCATTATTGCGGGCTTCGTGCCGCTGTTTACGCTGTCCGGAATCGAAGGGCACATCTTCGGCCCGATGGCGCGAACTTATGGCTATGCCATAGCCGGTGGACTGCTCGCCACCTTCACGATGGCACCGGCATTGTGCGCGCTGATCCTGCCGCAAAAGGTCAAGGAGACCGAGACCGCGTTGATTCGATTGCTGCGCAAGGTCTACGATCCGGCGATCGAGTTCGCGCTGGCCAATCGCATCGTGACTCTAGGCGGCATGACTCTGATCATCATCCTCGCCGTGCTGGCAATGCGTACATTGGGCCTGGAGTTCCTGCCGAAGTTGGAAGAGGGCAACTTCTGGATTCGTGCGACGATGCCCACATCGATCTCGATCGAGGAAGGAAACGGCTATGTCAACGCCATGCGCGCTCTGATCGGCTCGTATCCGGAAGTGCAGACCGTCGTGTCCCAACACGGACGGCCCGATGACGGTACCGATGCCACGGGATTCTTCAACGCCGAGTTCTTCGTCCCCTTGAAGCCGTTCGACACCTGGCCGGCGGGGATGGACAAGGAGAGGCTGACCTCACTGCTGACCGAGCAGCTCACGCAAAGGTTTCCGGGCGTTGAGTTCAACTTCTCTCAATACATCGAAGACAACGTTGAAGAAGCCGCCTCAGGCGTCAAGGGCGAGAATTCCGTCAAAGTATATGGCAATGATCTTGAGACGCTCGAGCGTACCGCCAATCAGATCGCGAAAGTGCTCGGAGAAGTACCGGGCATCGCCGATCTGGCCGTGCTGCGCTCCCTGGGTCAGCCAACCATACGCATCGATGTGGATCGCTTGCGCGCGGCGCGCTATGGGCTCGCCCCCGGCGATGTCAATGCTGTGGTCCAGGCGGCCATTGGCGGCCAATCGCCCGGCGATCTGTACGAGCCCGGCAGCGATCGCCACTTCCCGATCGTGGTCCGTCTCGCCCCGCCCTATCGCCAGAGCCTGGATGCGATCAAGCTCATACCGATTGCGGCGCCCAACCCGTCTGGCACCGGTACGTTTCCAGTGACTCTGGCCGATGTGGCCGATATCAACCTCGCGTCCGGGGCTTCCTTCATTTATCGCGAACAGCAACAGCGCTACGTGCCCATCAAGTTCAGCGTACGCGGTCGAGACCTCGGCACCGCGGTGCTGGAAGCACAGCGTCGCGTCGAGCAGGAGGTAACGCTGCCGGGCGGATATCGACTCGAATGGGTGGGTGAATTCGGAAATCTGCAGGAGGCGCTCGGCCGTCTCGAATTCGTGGTCCCGATCGCGATTCTGCTGATTTGCGTGTTGTTATTCCTCAATTACGGCCTCTTCAGCGATGTGCTGCTGGCGGCGAGCGTGATCCCGATGGCACTCGTGGGCGGAATCTTCGCGCTATTCCTGACCCGCACGGCATTCAGTGTCTCCTCGGCTATCGGCTTCGTGGCGCTGTTCGGCATTGCCGCGATGGACGGCATTCTCGTGATCTCCTACTACAATCTGAGTCTCGCGATGGGAGTGAACCGCTATGACGCGATCCGTGCGACCTGCAGAACACAGTTCCGCCCCGTCATGATGACCTGCATCGTCGCCTGCGTAGGTTTGATTCCTGCGGCGCTTTCGCATGGCATTGGCTCACAGGTGCAGCGGCCGCTCGCGATGGTCGTGGTCGGTGGCATGCTGTTCGCACCGGTATTGATCCTTTTGGTGCTGCCGGTTCTGATCGATAAATTCTCAAGGCGTGCCAGCATCGTGACCGATGATTCGCGAGATCTGGCACCGGAGAGTCCCTGATGCCCAGCGCCACACGAAATGGCCTGATCATCGCGCTCGCCGCTTTCAGTGGTTGCGCGGTAGGTCCGAACTTCCACCGCCCGGCCCCGCCCCAGACCGACCGATATACGGCGCAGCCCATGGATGCCGCGTCTGCCGAGGCTGCGGCGCAGCCGGCGGAGGCCACCGCGTCGGCGTCCGCTGCGGACTCCATGCAGCAGAGTTTTGTCCTGGGCCAGAATCCGCAAGCCGACTGGTGGCGTGGTTTCGGCTCGGACGCGATCAACGCACTGATAGAAGAGTCGCTGAAGGCGAATCCGACCGTGCAGGCCGCCGAAGCTACCCTGCGCCAGGCCCGCGAGAACGTGGCCGCGCAGCGCGGCTTGTATTTCCCCACTGTCCAGGCCTCAGCCGGCGCCAGCAAAAACCGCGATGCGGTGCAGGTGCTGTCGCCAACCTTAGCCTCGGGTGCCGCCACGTACGCGCTCTACACGCCACAGTTGACTGTGGCGCTGGTCCCGGATCTGTTTGGTGCCAATCGTCGGCAGGTCGAATCGCTGCAGGCACTGGTTGACGTAAGCCGATACCAGTATGACGCGGCTTACCTGACCCTCATCACCAATGTACTGAGCGCAGCCATCCAGGAGGCCGGTTATCGCGCGCAGGTCGAAGCGACCGAGCAGGTGATTTCGCTCGAGCGCGAGTCGCTCGATGTAGCTCGTCGCGAACTCGATCTCGGCGCGATTGCCGAAGCCGATGTCCTCGCGCAAGACGCCGCACTTGCCCAGGCGCAGGCCACGCTGCTGCCTTTGCGCAAGAGCCTGGATCAACAGCACGACATGCTCGCAGCCCTGACCGGGCAATTGCCGGGCGATGCGAGGATCAATGCGATCCAACTCGATGAGTTATCGCTGCCAACGACGATCCCGCTCGGAGTACCGTCGAAACTGGTAGAGCGAAGGCCAGATGTGCGCGCAGCCGAGGCGCAGCTTCATTCCGCTACGGCGGCGGTCGGCGTCGCCATCGCCAATATGCTGCCGCAGATCACTCTGAGCGGCGCGATCGGCAATGTCGCCACCGAAACCAGTCAATTGCTCACGAATTCCACCGAGTTCTGGACCATCGGCGCCTCGTTGAGCCAAACCTTGTTTCAGGGTGGCACTCTGTATCACCGCGAACGCGCCGCGCGGGCCGCAATGGATATCGCTGGCGCGCAGTACCGCCAGGCAGTACTTACGGCTTTTCAAAATGTGGCTGATTCACTGCGCGCGCTCGCGGCCGATGGCGATGCGGTGCGTGCAGAGGATCGAGCCTATGCCACGTCCCTGGCAAGTCTGGCCATCGTGAAACAGCAATACGCTCTGGGTGCAGTCAGCTACCTCGCGCTGTTAAATGCCCAGCAGACCTATCAGCAAGCGGTCATTGGCCGCGCACAGGCGCTTATGAATCGTTACGCAGACACCGCGGCGCTGTATCTGGCGCTCGGCGGCAGCGCGCCGGAACCGCACGGTTGAGCGTCGCCAGCCCTTAGAACCGCTGCCCAAACAGCCAGCGTCTCTAGCCCTTCAGCCGCCGCAGCGCGGGCGCCGCCATCGGCACACTGAGCATCGTGCTGGCCAGCGCCATCAGCAGCAGTGCCGTGAACGTCGTGCTCGTGATAATGCCTTTGTCGAGCAGCACGCTGACGAAAACTATCATGATCAGCGCCTTGGTCTGCAGCAGCCAGCCGATCAATGCACCCTCGCCAGCCGGCCAGCGCAGGATCAGCCCTGCCAACCGTACGCCGAGTAACTTGCCGCCGACCGCGGCGATCAGCAGAACGGCGGCTGCCAGCAAGACACTACTACCGCCGAGGATCCAATTGGTCTTGAGGCCCGTGCTCAGAAAGTACACGGGCATCATGAGCAGCAGCACGTTCTGCCGCAGCATGTCGAGCCTCTTCTGATCGAACCAACCACTATCCATGACGGCGCCGGACAGAAACGCACCGACCATGAAGTGCAGTCCGGACCAGTCGGCGCCCAGCGCGCAAAGCGTCAGCCAGATCAGGCCAACGTACCAGCGATCGCGCTCCGGCAGGCGCAGCATGAGTGAGCGAAAGGGCCAGCTGGCGAGCGCCAATGCCATCAGGAAGCCGGCTTGTCTGCCGACGCGCTGCCAGTCCATGAGGATCAGCGCGAGCACGGCCCAGATCATGACATCGTCGATGCTGGCGTAGCGCATGATGCGCTGTCCGATAGGCTTGCGCAGAATCTCGAGCTTTTCCATCAGCAGGATCAGCACCGGTAGCGCTGTTACTGCACATGCCATGCCGATGCCGAGCACGAACTGCCAGCCGGCCGCCGTCGGGCCGATCCAGCCCCGCAAACCTGCGAGCTCGGCGGCAACAACGCAGCCGAACAATAGCGGCGTACCCAGAGCCAGCGCCGCGGTAATGCCGCTATCGCGCCGATGTGTCCAGACTCCCTGCAGGTCGAGCTCGATGCCCGCGATCCAGACAAAGATCATCACCGCCCAGGAAGCAATCCCGTTCAGCGATTGGACCACGGACGGATTGAAGATGAAGGCGTAATAGCGCGGGTACAGCGCACCGAGCAGCCCAGGACCGAAAAGAATCCCCGTGATGACCTGTACTACGACCAAGGGGGCGTAGTAGTCGGTCCTGCCCAGTCGCCAGATCAGGTACGGGACCAGGAAAATGATCCCCATTGCGACCAGAAAGAGCTCAGCAGTAACCATCGATACTCCCGCCGCGCCGCGGCAATGCCGCCGCGTCGCCCATGTCACACTTCATAAGTTACCTTAACTTATCGGACTATCTACATGGACGTAGTCATCCCACTGTCATGCTGCGCCTGCAGACTGCGCCCAGTTGTGGCAGCACAGGGAACCGCAGCATGAGCGGTACTTCGCGTCCGATCATCCACGTGCGCAGCGCCTTCATATCCGATATTCACCTCGGCTCGCGCGAATGCCGCGCCGAGCTGGTGTTGGAGTTCCTGCGTCGCGTCCAGATGGAGCAACTGTTTCTGGTCGGCGACATCGTCGACGTCTGGAGCCTGCGCCGCAGCTTCTATTGGCCGCAGATCCACAACGATGTATTACGCACTATTCTAGGCAAGACCAAGCACGGCACGCGGGTCATTTACGTTCCGGGCAACCACGACGAGCAAATGCGTGAGATCTGCGGCGCACTGTTCGGGAACCTCGAAATCCATCGCGAATACGTACACACGACGCTGCGCGAGCAAAAGTTGCTCGTCATGCACGGCGACGAATTCGATGGCGCCGTGCAATGCAGCCGCTGGCTCACCGCATTGGGCTCCGGGCTCTATGACGTGACGCTCGGGGCCAATCGCCTCGTCAATGCCCTTCGACGCCGCTTCGGCTACCCGTACTGGTCGCTGGCAGGTTATCTGAAGAGCCGGGTCGGCAATGCGATGAAATACGTGCACAGTTTCGAGCAGGCGGCCGCACAGGCGGCGCGCCGCCGCGAGCTCGACGGCATCGTCTGCGGCCATATTCATCGGCCGGAAATCACTGAGCTCGACGGTATCCTTTACTGCAACACGGGTGACTGGGTCGAGAGCTGCTCCGCGCTGATCGAGGATCGCAGCGGCGAGCTCGAGCTCTGGCATTGGAACGATGCCGGCAGCGCATTGCAGGGAGCCCCAAAGCTGGCCGTCAAAGCCCTCCCGCGCGCAGCCTGAAAGCCGGTGCTCGCGGCCGAGGCTCACCGATTGAGCGCCGTCATCATCTGGGGCGGATAGCGATCCCCGGCCGCGACATTGAGCGGAAACTGCGCATCGAGTGCGGACAATTGCGCCGGTGTCAGCTTGATCTGCAGCGCGCCGATGTTCTCCTCCAGATACTTGCGCCGCTTGGTCCCAGGTATCGGCACGATGTCATCGCCCTGCGCCAATACCCAGGCGAGCGCGAGCTGACTGGGCGTGCACCCGATCTGAGCCGCCATCGATTTGACCTTGTCGACCAGCGCGAGATTGCGCGCGAAATTTTCGCCCTGAAAGCGCGGGCTCGTGGCCCGATAGTCATCCGCGTCAAAATCCTCGACGCGCCTGATCGTCCCGGTCAGAAAGCCTCGGCCGAGCGGACTGTAGGGCACAAAGCCAATCCCAAGGCGGCGGCACGCTGCGAGTACCTGAGCCTCGGGTTCGCGTGACCATAATGAATACTCGCTCTGCAGCGCCGTGATCGGGTGCACCCGCTGCGCGCGCTCAAGCGTCGCGGCCGATACTTCGGACAGGCCAATAAAGCGTGCTTTGCCCGCGCGCACGAGCTCGGCGAGCGCACCGACCGAGTCCTCGATCGGAACTGCCGCATCCACGCGGTGCAGGTAGTACAGATCGATTGTCGTCACACCCAGGCGTTGCAGGCTGCCTTCGATCGCGTTGCGCACGTAGTCGGGGCGCCCGCAAAAGCCGCGCACCGAAGGGTTCTTCGGATCGCGCACGATGCCGCACTTGGTGGCGAGAAACACCGAGCTGCGGCGGCCCTTGATCGCGCGCCCGATGAGCTCCTCGTTGGTACGCGGACCGTACGAGTCGGCCGTATCGAGCATCGTGATACCGAGCTCCAGTGCGCGGTGCAGGGTCGCGATCGATTCGGCCTCATCGCGCCCGGAATAGAATTCGCTCATCCCCATGCAACCGAGGCCGAGAGCCGAAACCTGGGGGCCGTCGCGGCCCAGCTGTCGCATTTGCATTGGCGCCTCCTTCGATTGAAGGCGCAAGGTTAACACCGCGAGCTGCGGCGTCGGGATCAGCAGCTGCGGGGCTTCAGTCGCGGCGACCGGCGACGCATCGCAATCGCGACGCTCAGTGCCACAAGACTCCAGACGTCGAACGCCCCGCCACCGCTGTGACCGCCGCCACCGCCGCCGCTGCTCGAGCCACCCGAGCTACTCGCCGCAGCCGTGACCGTGACCGTTGCCGAGCCCGATTGGCTCGGCTGTGCCACCGAGACCGCCGTTACCGTGACGGCGGCTGGCGAAGGAACACTTGCAGGCGCCGTGTAGACCCCCGAGCTCGACACCGTACCGACGCTCGCATTGCCGCCGGCGACTCCATTGACTTGCCAGGTGACGGCGCTGTTGGAGCTATACAGAACGGTCGCGACAAAAGACTGCGTGCCGAGCACAGGCAGCGTCGCGACGGCCGGTGAAACCGAGACCGACACAGGCGCTATCGTGACCGAGGCCGATCCCGACTGCGTCGGGTCAGCCGCCGACACGGCCTTCACAGTGACCGTCGCGGGCGAAGGAATTACCGCCGGTGCCGTATACAGCCCCGCGCTCGTCACCGTGCCGACGGTCGCATTGCCGCCGGCGATGCCATTGACCTGCCAGCTCACCGCCGTGTTCTGAGTGTTGGTCACAGTCGCGGTGAAGCTCTGCGTATTGAGCACAGCCAGCGTCGCGCTCGAGGGCGTGACGGCAACCCCTACATGAGCCACCGTCACGACCGCCGAGGCCGATACGGCCTGGTCCGCGACTGGCACGGCCGAGACCGTCACCGTCGCGGGCGAAGGAATTTGCGCCGGCGCCGTATAAAGTCCGGCGCTCGATATCGTGCCCACGGTCGCATTGCCACCGGCGATCCCGTTGACGGTCCAGGTCACCGCGGTGTTGGTACTGTTGCTGACAGTGGCGGTGAAGCTCTGCGTACCGGTGGCTACCAGCACAGTCGCAGAGGTTGGCGTTATTGCCACTGTAACCGGCGATGTGATGGTCAGGCCTGCGAAGCCGGAAACGCTGGAGTTCGCATTCGAGACCGCTGTGACTGTAACGGTCGGTGAGCTCGGTACGTCTGCCGGGGCCGTGTACAGCCCGGAAGTCGAGATCGTGCCGTTCGTCGTATTGCCGCCGGCCACGCCGTTGACTTCCCAGGTAACCGCGCTACTGCCGAGGTTCACGACGTTGGCGGTGAATTGCTGCGTGCCGCCCGCGGCCTGCACGCTGGGGCCGCTCGGCGCGACCGCAACGTAACTCGGCGCCGCTGGCGTGATCGGCGTCAGGCAAGGCGTACTGCCGGCGCTTGCCGGTGCACTCGTGGTCGCGGCCGTCGAGCTCACAACGACGTCGGCCATATTCGCGCGGCCGGCGTTATCGGTCACTGTCAATTGCAACGTGAACGATGCGCCGCCGGAAGGCGCGACGACAGTGACCGTATTCGAGTTGGCACCGGATACGATCGTGCCAGTACCGCTCGCGACAACCCAGGAATATGAGCTGATGGAGTACATGCAGGCGGCTGCGCTGCTGGCCGCACTGAGCACGACGTGCTGGCCGGCTGTCACGCCACCGCTCGGCGGTGCTATGGCCACGATCGGCTGTAGAGCCGCGTTGACCGCGGATAGCGCATTGGCCATGCCCGCGCCGCAGGTTGTGGTCGTGCAGTTGCATTCCGCATCCTGCGAATAATCGCTGTTCGACGTCGGCACGTGACACATCGGCACGGTGCTATCGCTCGACACCGGAAATGGCGCGATGGCACTCGACTCAAGGCGTGCAATTAGCTGCGCCGGGGTCAGATTCGCATTCACGCTGAGCATGAGGCCGGCGATACCGGAGACGATTGGGGCTGAGAAGCTCGTGCCCAGATTGGTATTGGTCTGGTTGGTATAGGAACTGGCCGCGGGCGTCGTGAGCCCGAGGTTGTAGGTCGTGTCGATCGAATACAGGCACGCCCCGCTCGTGTTGACGCAGTTGCCCGCCGGCGCGCCCAGCGTGACTCCGGGGCCCAGATTGCTGTAGCCCACCTTGGTGCCGTCCTCGCGCAGTCCCGCGACCGCAACCACGCCGGGACAATTGGCCGGGGTTGCCACCGGCCCGCCACTGTTGCCGGCCGAGGCGACCACGAGCACACCCATCTGCGCGAGCTCGCTGATGATGGTCTGATAAGACTGCGGACAAGCGGTCTGCGGACAGGTCGTTTGCGAGCAGCTCGCTGTACCGCCCAGACTCATGTTCAGAATGCGGGCCGGATACGGATTGGTCGGAATGCCGCTTTGCGCGACACCGGCGGCCCAGAGCATCGCGGTCTCGATGTCCGAGTCGTTACCGCCGCACTTGCCTAATGCGCGTGCCTGCAGCAGCCAGCCGGCCCAAGTCGTGCCCGCAATACCGACACCATTGTTGGTGATCGCGCCGAGCACCCCGCTGACGCGTGTGCCATGCCAGGAACTGCTGGCGACTGTGCAACCGCTGAACAGCGAGGTCTGCGTATCGGCCTGCGTGACCCAGTCGCCTGGATCCGAAGCATCGGCATTGGGTCCGTTGGCCTCATTGCCTACGGTCACGTTGCTGATGAAGTCATAGCCTGGCAACAATCGACCTGGATTGGTGTCGCCGGCACGCAGCAGATCCGGATGATCGAAGCGCACGCCATTATCGATATCCGCGATGACCAGACCGGCACTGCCGGTCGTAATGCTCCAGGCATCCACGGCATCCACAGCGGCCGGCGTGGCCGCAGAAGCCGGCGTGGTGACCGGTGCCTGCAGGTACCACTGCCCCGTCGCGCCCGGCGTGGCGACAAACAATGGATCATCGGGGATTGTCATCGGATGCCGGCGCTGATCGGCCTCCGCGTATTCCACTGCGGGGTCCGCCCGCAAACGCGCAAGGCTTACATCAAGCGTCTCAGCGCCGTTTTGTGGCGCGAGCTCGATCACGTGCAGACCGCCGACGAGTGCTCGCGCGCTCCAGATCGTGATCTGCGTACGGCCGCCCAGGTCGATCCATTCCGGAGATACGCTTCCCGCCGATGCCAGGCCCGAGGCATTCGAGCTCGCACCGCTGCGCAGTTTCACCAGGGCGCGATGCACGACCGGCACTGCGGTAGACCCGGCTGCGGGGCCCGGATAAGTCAGCGCGCTGACCGCGCCGCTGATGAATGCGCCGCAGCCGAGTGTCGCTACCCAGAGGAGGATCGCAGCAAGGCGAGTCCCCAAAATCTGCTCCTGTCGGTTTAGACCGATCAAAGATCGCGGCAAGTTTAGCCGGTTGGCACGGTCTCAATAATCCTGCGGCTGGCGACGTGCGTCTCGTTCTACGGACAAAAGCCGCGGATCAGCCTGTAATCGCGCGATCGCTGCGGTGCAATCCGGATCGTTGTCGCCATCTGCCAACACCAGCAGATACAGCTTCGCTCCAATGGCACGCACGAAGCGCAATTTCACGTGTGCCTGATCCCCCAGAGACTGCAATGTGCGCTCATCCGACAGCGGTGTCATTCCGGCCGCCGGCAGTACGATGATCTGCGCATGGCAGGCCGCGCTGTCGGCCGCAACGAGCGGCGCTGCGCCGAGCGCTGCACAGGCAACCCAGGGCCGCCATGGGCTAATCAAATTCCGTCTCCAGACCCGGCTCGCGCCAGTGCTCGAACATGCGCGCGATCTGCGCCTCGGTCGCCCGGCCGGCGGACAGCGGCGGCAGGGCATCGGGCGCAAAGAAGGCCACCTCGCTGGTCTCCATGCTCGCTCGCGCCGCCCCGCCGGTCAGCTCGCAGATGAAGAACGCCTTATATATAGAGTAAGGATGGGCTCGCCGGTGCCCTTGGCGCCGGTAGTCGTAGAGAGCAGCGAGCTTGACCGCGCGCGCCTCGAAACCCGATTCCTCGCGAATCTCGCGTTCGACGCATTCTCGGGCGGATTGGTTCACGTCGGCCCAGCCGCCCGGCAATGTCCAGCCTCCGTCGCTGATCTCGCGCACCAGCAGAATTCGCTGGTCGCGAAATACCGCGCCGCGCACGTCGACCTTGGGGGTTGGATAGCCCAGGTCCTGCTCGAAGAGCTCGCGAATCGGCTCGATCGGGCTGCCCGAGCCCTGCGCGAGCATCGTCAGGGCAATCTCACGCAGACGCCGATAGCGCTCCAGATCGTAGGGATCGCTCGCGAAGGTCAGCCCGGTCTGCGCGATCGCCTGGACTTCGCGTACCCAGGACAGCCACGGGGGTTCGTCCATCGAGCTCCTGTGTCGGAATCGACTGATGAAGGGCTGGCGCCGCAGCCACACGCGGCTGTACAGTCACGCGGATAGAGTAATGGGGACAATACAAAGGAGTGGGGTGATGAAGCAAACCGGCTCAGCAATCTGGCGTGGCGATCTCAAGAGTGGCGTGGGTGCGCTCTCAACTCACAGCGGGGCCCTGCACGAGACTCCTTACGGTTTTGCCATGCGTTTTGAAGGCGCCAAAGGCACCAATCCCGAAGAGCTCATCGCTGCAGCCCACGCCGGCTGCTTTACGATGGCCTTGACGGCGAACCTGGGCAAGGCCGGCTTCACGCCCAAGCGTCTGGCGACGTCGGCGACGGTCACACTCGAACAGGTCGCCGGCAACTGGACCATCACAACAGTGCATCTCGAGAACGAGGCCTGGGTGCCCGGTCTTACGGCTGACAAGTTCCAGCAGATCGCGGAGGATACCAAGGTCAACTGCCCGGTATCGCGCGTTTTGCGCGCGCAGATCTCGCTGCACGCCAAACTGGAGAGCAGCGTAGCGGCTTGAGCCTTGCGCGGCGCGGCTTATTTCAAGCGCGCGGCGGGATGGTGGTGCTGATGATGATGGTGATGATGGTGGCGGGTCTTCGCCGACGCGATCATCGGGACCAGGGACAGTGTCGCGACCAGTACGGCCATAACGGCAACTTTCGACTTCATTCGTCTTCCCTTAAAAGTAGTAAGGCAGTGCCCGTCAGGCACCGCCGCAATCATAACGCACGCCCCTGCGGGATCGGGGAGATTATTCCAGCGTGATTCGTGACATTCAACCGCGTGCCACGCGGCGTTTACGTCTATAGACGCAGGCCCTGTGCGTGCCGCTCTTGCGTCTGCGAAACGTACCACTCGTAGGTACTCGCCAGGCCCGCCTCGAGCGTGATCGTGGGACGCCAGCCGAGCGCCGTCACGCGCGAGGTATCCAATAGTTTGCGTGGCGTACCATCGGGTTTGGACGAATCAAACTGCAATGCTCCGCGAAAGCCCACGGTATCGGCCACTATGCGCGCGAGCTCAGCGATGCTCACATCCTCGCCCCAGCCGACATTGATCGGGCTCTCGCCCTCGTAGTGCTGCATCAGATAAACACAGGCATCGGCCAGATCATCGACGTGCAGGAATTCACGGCGAGGCGTGCCAGTACCCCAGACTTCCACGCTCGGCGCCTGGCGCAGTTTCGCCTCGTGGCACTTGCGCATCAGCGCCGGCAATACGTGTGAGCCCTTGAGATCGAAGTTATCGCCGGGGCCGTACAGATTGGTCGGCATGGCACAGATGGCGTTGAACCCGTATTCGCGCCGATAAGCCTGGCACAATTTCAGGCCTGCGATCTTGGCAATCGCGTACCACTCGTTGGTCGGCTCGAGCGCCCCGGTCAGCAGGTACTCCTCGCGCATGGGCTGCGGCGCGAGCTGCGGATAGATGCAGCTCGATCCGAGGAACAAGAGCTTGCGCGCGCCATGGCGATACGCGGCGTCGATCACGTGGGTTTGAATCAGCAGATTCTCGCGCAGGAATGCCACCGGCTGACTGCGATTGGCCTCTATGCCGCCGACCTTGGCTGCCGCGAGGTAGACAAGCTCAGGGCGATGCTTGGCGAAGAACGCCTCAACCGCCGGAGCCGAAGTCAGGTCCAGATCGGCACGCGAGCGCAGCAGCAGGTTGCTCAACCCGGCAGCCCGCAGCCGCCGCACCAGAGCCGAGCCTACGAGACCATTGTGGCCAGCGACATATATAAGGGAGTCCGGCACGGGCCCTATTCCCGGTACTGGTAGGTCTTGAAGCCCTCGCGCGTCATGACCGCATCGCGCCGCGCGAGCTCCAGATCCTCCTTGACCATCTCGGCGATCAAAGTCTGGAAATCAGTCTCCGGCTTCCAGCCCAGTTTGTGCAGCGCCTTGCTGGCATCGCCGAGCAAGGTATCGACTTCCGTGGGACGAAAATAGCGTGCATCGATCCTGACGATCGTGCGTCCGCTCTTGGCATCGACACCGCGCTCCTCGATCCCCGTGCCCGTCCATTCCAGACGCATCCCGAGCAACAGCGCGGCCCGCTCAGCGAATTCGCGCACCGAGTGCTGCTCGCCGGTCGCGATCACGAAGTCCTCGGCCTGCGGCTGTTGCAGCATGAGCCATTGCGCGCGCACGAAGTCACGCGCATGACCCCAATCGCGCAACGAATCAAGATTACCCAGGAACAAACACTCTTCGAGTCCCTCGCTGATGCGCGCAAGTCCGCGCGTTATCTTGCGCGTGACGAAGGTCTCGCCGCGAACCGGGGACTCGTGATTGAACAGAATCCCGTTACAGGCGTACATCCCATAGGCTTCGCGATAGTTGACCGTGATCCAGTAGGCATAGACCTTCGCCGCGCCATAAGGAGAGCGCGGATAGAACGGAGTGGTTTCGCGCTGCGGCACTTCCTGCACCTTGCCGAACATCTCGGAGGTCGAGGCCTGATAGAAACGCGTGCGCTCGGTCAATCCGAGAATGCGGATCGCCTCGAGTACGCGCAGCGTCCCGAGCGCATCGGAATTCGCCGTGTATTCCGGGGTCTCAAACGACACTCCGACATGACTCTGTGCGGCGAGGTTGTAGATCTCATCCGGCTGCACCTGCTGGATGATGCGGATCAGATTGGTTGCATCGGTCAGATCACCGTAATGCAGGTGCAGGCTCCAGCAGCCTAGCGCGCCGTTCGGACAGCTGCAAGATTGCAGATCAGCACGATCAATTTGGCTTTCACCCCGCCGCGAGCCTGTCAGAATAGCTCGGGTGCAGCGCCGCGTTGCCGCTCGGTGTGAGCACCGCTTGTGCAATCCCCGATGTATCGAGCTGCAATACCATGCTCGCGCGCAATCCTGGCCAATTGTCCTCAAACAGCAGCGAGCTGCCATGCAATCGGGCCACCGCCTCGACCAGGCTCAGGCCCAGGCCAACGCCCGGGGTGCCGCGGCTGCGGTCGCCGCGGTAGAAGCGCTCGATGACTTTGGGCTTCTCGGCATCCGGGATGCCCGGTCCACTGTCGCCGACGCTCACACGTACCAACTGGTTCGCGGCCCGTCGGACTTCAACTTGAATACGACCGCCATCGGGCGTGTACTTAAGCGCGTTGTCGATCAAATTGCCGAGCGCTTGCGCCAGCAAAACCGGATCGCCCCGGATCGGGGCCGGCCCGTCGCTCACGAGGCTGAGCGTGCGGCCCTTGATTTCCGCGGCCGGCAGATAGAACTCGACCGCATCGGCAGCAACGACCGCTAGGTCTACAGGCACGAAGCCAGAGCGACGCAGACCACTGTCGATCTCCGCAAGTCTGAGCAGCGCATTGAACAGGCGGATCACGCGATCGACATCTGCGACGGCTGCCTCGAGCTCGGGGAAGGTTATCTCGGGTGCGGGTCTCGTCAGCGAGAGCTCCTCGAGTCGAGAGCGCAGTTCAGCGAGCGGCGTGCGCAGATCGTGCGCGATGGAATTGGAGACATTGCGCACGCCATGGATGAGGTGCTCGATCTGCTCGAGCATGCCATTGATCGTCTGCGAGAGGGTGTTGAGCTCATCGCCACCGGGCTGAATCGGCAGGCGCCGGCTCAGATCGCCCTGGATGATCGCCGACACGGTCTGGCGTATGCCAAAGATGCGCTCGAGCAGCGCGCGCCGGATCAGAAAGCCGCCGAATGCACCGACGATCGACAGGAAGCCCACCGCGCTCGCCAGCGCGTACCAGAAGCGGTGCTCGAGCGGCGCGAATCGCGCCAGATCGCGTCCGACCAGCAGATTGTAGCCTCCGGGCAGATCCACGCGAACAAACACGCCACTCCCGGTGCGGCCATTCACAGTAACGTCGAACGTGTGTACGCCGGATTCCGGCGGCGCATTCTGCGGCCAGGCCTTCAAGTTTCCCGCCAGCGGCTGGTAGTCCTCATCGGCCAGCAGCAGAAATCGCTCGCCGGCAATTTGCGCGTCGACGCGCCGGGTGATATAGGCCGCCAGCCCATTCGGACCCTCGCGCCGAAACACATCGGTCAGGCGCTGTGCGTCGGCCTGCAGGATCTCCACGCGTCCGTCCTGGATGGTCACGCGCCAGGCGTACCAGAGCGGTGCGGCAAATAACGCCAGCGCCGCCAGACCCAGCAGGATATAGGCGAGCGCGAGATTGGTAGCCGAGGAGCGCATATGTTTAGTCCTGCGCGCTCATCGTGTAGCCGGCGTTGCGCACGGTTCGCAGCAATGGGCGCTCGAAATCGGCATCAATTTTCTGGCGCAGCTTGCTGATGTGCACGTCCACGACATTGGTCTGCGGATCGAAGTGATAGTCCCACACGTTCTCCAGCAGCATCGTGCGCGTGACCACCTGATTGGCGTG
>JBEKWD010000008.1:0-18351 GCA_049513435.1 Steroidobacteraceae bacterium
CGCATACCCCGAAGGGCATCCGGAGGCGCCGAATGCGGAGTTTGATCTGGCCAACCTCAAGGCCAAGATCGATGCCGGGGCCGAGCGGGCCATCACGCAATTTTTCTTCGACACTGACGTGTTCCTGCGCTTCCGTGATCGCTGCGCAGGGGCCGGAATCAATGCCAGCCTGGTGCCCGGAATTCTGCCGATCACGCGCTTTCCGCAGATGCTGCGCTTTGCAGCCCGCTGCGGTGCCAAGGTGCCCGATTGGCTGTGTCAGCGCTTCGACGGCCTGGACGAAGACGTCGAGACACGCCGCCTGATCGCCGCGGCCTTCGCGATCGGACAGGTCGAGACACTGACACGCGAGGGCGTGGATGAGTTTCATTTCTACACACTCAATCGCGCCGACCTGACCTACGCCATCTGCCACGCGTTGGGCGTACGCGCGCCTGCGGCCGAGCCGCCGGCGCGGCTGGAGCAGCGGGCATGACCCGCGCGCAGCGGCTGGAGGATTTTCGGCGCCTGCTCTTGCAGCGCATCCTCGTGCTCGACGGTGCCATGGGCACGATGATCCAGGCCAGCAAGCCGGACGAGGCCGCCTATCGCGGCCAGCGTTTCCGCGATTGGCCCAGCGACCTCAAGGGCAATAACGATCTGCTGACGCTCACGCAGCCGGCGCTGATTCGTGACATCCACGGCAAGTATCTGGCCGCGGGCGCCGACATCATCGAGACCAACACCTTCAATTCGAGCGCTCCCTCGCTCAGCGATTACCGCATGGAGGGCCTGGTCACAGAGCTGAATCTGTCGGCCGCGAGACTGGCGCGCGAGATCGCTGATCACTACGCCGAGCGTACCGGGCAGACGCGCTTCGTCGCCGGCGCGATCGGCCCGACCAGTCGCACGGCTTCGCTCTCACCGAGCGTGAATGATCCGGGCTTTCGTAACATCACCTTCGATCAACTGGTCGCGACCTACAGCGAGGCGACGGCGGCCTTGATCGAAGGCGGCGTGGATCTGCTGCTGATCGAGACCGTGTTCGATACGCTCAACGCCAAGGCCGCCTTGTTTGCCGTGCGCCGCACATTCGAGCAGACCCACACCGAGCTGCCGATCATGATTTCCGGCACGATCACCGATGCGTCGGGTCGCACGCTCTCCGGTCAGACCGTGGAGGCGTTCTGGAATTCGATCCGGCACGCCCGACCGACTGTCGTCGGCCTGAACTGCGCGCTTGGCGCCAAGCAGCTGCGCCCCTACGTCGAGGAGCTCTCGGGCCTCGCCGATGTCGCGGTCTGCGCCTATCCGAATGCCGGGCTGCCCAATGCGTTCGGCGAATATGATGAGCAGGCCTGCGAGACCGCCGACCTGATTCGCGAGTTTGCCGCGCAGGGTCTGGTCAATATCGTCGGCGGCTGCTGCGGCACGACCGCCGAACACATCGCCCATATCCGCGACGCGGTCGCGGCATTGCCCACGCGAGTTGTGCCGCGACGAGCGCCGCGCTGCCGACTGTCCGGGCTCGAGCCGCTCGATATCGGTCCGGAGAGCCTGTTCGTCAACGTTGGGGAGCGCACCAATGTCACCGGCTCGGCGAAATTCCGCCGCTTGATCGAAGCCGATGACTACGCGGGCGCACTGGATGTCGCGCGCGCGCAAGTGGCCAGCGGCGCGCAGATCATCGATGTGAACATGGATGAGGGCATGCTCGATTCCCAGGCGGCCATGGTGCGATTCCTGCACCTGATCGCCTCCGAGCCGGACATTGCGCGCGTACCGGTCATGATCGACTCCTCGAAGTGGTCGGTCATCGAAGCCGGGCTCAAATGCCTGCAGGGCAAGGGCATCGTCAATTCGATCAGCCTGAAGGAGGGCGAGGAATCGTTTCTCGCGCAGGCGCGGCTAGTGCGTGCATACGGGGCCGCCGTGGTCGTCATGGCATTCGATGAGCAGGGTCAAGCCGACAGCGTGGCGCGCAAGGTCTCGATCTGCGAGCGCTGCTATCGGCTGCTGGTCGATAAGGCCGGCTTTCCGCCCGAGGACATCATTTTCGATCCCAACATCTTTGCGGTCGCCACGGGTATCGAGGAGCACAACGGCTACGCGCTGGATTTTCTGGAGGCCACGGCGGCGATTCGCGCGCGCTGCCCGTACGCGCTGATCAGCGGCGGGGTCAGCAACGTGTCCTTCTCGTTTCGAGGCAATGAGCCGGTGCGCGAGGCCATGCACTCGGTGTTTCTGTACCACGCGATTCGCGCCGGCATGAGCATGGGCATCGTCAATGCCGGACAGCTCGCGATCTACGAGCAGATTGAGCCGGAACTGCGCGAGCGCGTCGAGGACGTGATTCTGAATCGGCGCGCCGATGCCACCGAGCGTTTGCTGGAGATCGCGGCGCGCTATCGCGGCGAAGCGGGCGGCAGGCGCGTGGAGGATCTGGCCTGGCGCGAATGGCCCGTGGCCAAGCGTCTCGAGCACGCCCTGGTGCGCGGCATCGACGAGTACGTGGTCGAGGACACCGAGGAGGCGCGTGGACTGTTCGAGCGGCCATTGCAGGTCATCGAGGGACCGCTGATGGCGGGTATGAACGTCGTGGGCGATCTGTTCGGCGCGGGCAAGATGTTCCTGCCCCAGGTGGTCAAGTCTGCGCGCGTGATGAAGAAGGCCGTGGCGCATCTGATTCCGTACATAGAGCTGGAGAAGGCCGCCAACGGCGGCGAGGGGCGTCGCTCGGCTGGCCGCATCGTGATCGCGACCGTCAAGGGCGACGTGCACGACATCGGCAAGAACATCGTCGGTGTCGTGCTCCAGTGCAATAACTTCGAGGTCGTGGATCTGGGCGTCATGGTCGCCTGCGACAAGATCCTCGAGGCGGCGCGCCGCGAGCAGGCCGACATGATCGGCCTGTCGGGCCTGATCACGCCCTCGCTCGACGAGATGGTGCACGTCGCGCGCGAAATGCAGCGCCAGGGATTCACGCAGCCCTTATTGATCGGCGGTGCGACCACATCCCCGGCCCATACTTCGGTGCGTATCGATCCGCAATACGAAGGTCCCGTCGTCTATGTCAAGGATGCCTCGCGCGCGGTCGGAGTCTGCCAGGAGCTCATCGAGCCGAGCTCGCGCGGTGCTTTTACGGAGCGGGTCAAGGCGGAGCACGCCCTAAGACGCACTCAGCATGGCTCGCGTCGCGTCAAGTCGCCGCAACACACGCTCGCACAGGCCCGAGCCAACGCACCGCGGCTGGACTGGAGCGGCTATGTGCCGCCGGTGCCGCGCATGCTCGGCGTGCGCAGCTTTGAGGACTACTCGGTCGAGGAGCTGGCGCGCTATATCGACTGGACGCCGTTCTTTCAGGCCTGGGAACTGCGCGGAAAATATCCGGATATTCTGACCGATGCGCAATACGGCGAGCAGGCGGACAGTTTGTACGCCGATGCGCGCAAGATGCTGCGCACGATCATTCGCGAGCACTGGCTGCAGCCGCGCGCGGTCTTCGGTTTTTTTGCGGCCAACTCGCTCGATGATGACGTCGAGCTGTATGCGGACGAAGCGCGCAGCACCATGCTTTCACGGGTGCACTTTCTGCGCCAGCAGAAGGATTTGCCGGAGGGCAAGCCGCACGTGGCATTGGCGGACTTCGTCGCGCCCAAGGCCTCCCATTTGCGCGACTACCTGGGTGCCTTCGCGGTCAGCACCGGCCAGGGGATCGAGGCGCCGCTGCGGCGCTTCGAGGCGGCGCACGATGATTACTCAGCCATCATGCTCAAGGCGCTGGCCGATCGGCTCGCCGAGGCCTTCGCCGAGCGGCTGCACGAGCGCGTGCGGCGCGAGTTCTGGGGCTACGCGCCCGAGGAAAAGCTCAGCAATGAGCAGCTGATTCGCGAGGAGTATCGCGGGATTCGTCCGGCGCCGGGCTACCCGGCCTGTCCGGACCACACCGAAAAGGCAACGATCTGGCATCTGCTCGACGTCGAGCAACGCGCCGGCATCCGGCTGACCGAGTCCTTTGCGATGTATCCGACCGCGGCGGTCAGCGGTTTCTATTTCTCTCATCCCGAGGCACGCTACCTGGCCGTCGGGCGCATTGATCGCGACCAGGTCCTCGACTATGCGCGGCGTAAAGGCATGACGCTCGAGGAAGTCGAGCGCTGGCTCGCGCCCAACCTCGGCTACGAGCCAGAGCCGGCGCAATTGCTGCCAGCGTGAATCACGCAGGTCGGCCGCCGATGCCCGCCGAGGCGGCGCCCGCGGGCCGTGGGGCAGACCTGTTGCAGGGGTTCTTCGGCGTATTCCGTTACAGCCGCCGCGCCATCGATCTGGTCTGGAGCACCAATCGTGCGCTCCTGGTCGCGCTCGCACTGCTGACGTTGCTGGCCGGCCTGCTGCCGGCAGGCGTCGCCTGGATTGGCGGACAGATAGTCGATGCCGTGGTCGCAGCACGCAATCTGAGCGGCCATGGCGCGGCGCGTGTGCTGCGGCTGGTATGCATCGAGGGCGCGCTCGTCACGTTGCTGGCCGGCGCGCAACGCGGCCTCTCGCTGTGCCAGGCACTGTTGCGCGCGCAACTCGGCCAGCGCGTCAACGTCATGATTCTCGAGAAGGCATTGACACTCGAGCTCACGCATTTCGAGGACTCGGAGTTCTACGACAAGCTCACGCGCGCGCGGCGCGAGGCCTCGAGCCGACCATTGAGTCTCGTCATGCGCACTTTCGGAATGGTGCAAAACGCGATCTCGCTGCTCAGCTACGGCGCGCTGCTGGTGCGATTCTCGCCCTGGACGGTGTTGATACTGCTGCTGGCCGGACTGCCCGCATTCGTCGCCGAAGCGAAGTTCTCGGGCGACGCTTTTCGCCTGTTTCGCTGGCGCTCTCCAGAGACGCGTATGCAGACCTATCTCGAGACCGTGCTCGCACGCGAGGATCACGCCAAGGAGGTCAAGCTGTTCGGGCTGGGTGCGCGCCTGTTGCAGCGCTATCGCGATATCTACACCAGGCTCTATCGCGAAGACCGCGCCTTGTCGATCCGCCGCGACAGCTGGGGTTTTGCGCTCAGTGTCATTGCGACCGCCACGCTGTACGGCGCCTACGCCTGGATCGCCGTCGCCACCGTACGCGGCGCCATCACGCTCGGACAGATGACGAGGTATCTGCTGTCGTTCCGGCAGGGACAGGGCGCCGTCACCGCGATCCTCTCGGCCATTGGCGGCATGTACGAGGACAATTTATATCTCTCCACGCTCTATGAATTCCTCGAAACGCCGGTCGAGGCGCCGGCGGGCAGCGCCGTGCATGGCCCTGATCGCGCCGATGGCGTGCGCTTCGAACATGTCAGCTTTACTTATCCGGGCGCATCGAGCCCCGCGCTGGTGGATATCAACCTGCACCTGCCACCTGGCAGCAGCCTTGCGCTGGTCGGGGAAAACGGCTCGGGCAAAACCACGCTGATCAAGCTGCTCACGCAGCTCTACAGTCCCGATTCCGGCCGCATACTGCTCGACGGGCTGCCATTACCCGAATGGCAGGATGAGGCTCTCAAGGCACGAATCGGCGTCATTTTTCAGGACTTCACGCGCTATCAGATGCTGGTCGGAGAGAACGTCGGCGCCGGCGATGAGCGCTACTTCGAGGACGAGCAGCGCTGGCGCGATGCGGCGGTCAAGGGGCGAGCCGCGGAATTCATCGATCGGCTGCCCGGCGGCTATCAAACGCAGCTCGGTAAATGGTTTCGCTACGGCCAGGAGCTCTCGGGCGGCCAATGGCAGAAGGTTGCGCTGGCGCGGGCCTTCATGCGCACGCAGGCCGACGTGCTGGTGCTCGATGAGCCGACCGCCGCCATGGATGCGCGCGCCGAGGCGGAGATCTTTGAGCACTTTCGTTCCCTGGCGCGCGAGCGCATTACGATTCTGATATCACACCGCTTTTCGACCGTGCGCATGGCCGACCGGATTGCGGTGCTCGATCAGGGCCGTATCATTGAACAGGGCAGCCACGAGGAGCTCATGGCGCTCGGCGGGCATTATGCCCATCTGTTTGCGCTGCAGGCGCGTGGCTATCGTTGATAAGCAGCGCATCGCGCGCACCGGATCCCCACACGCAACGCGAGCAGGTACACTAGCGTCTATGGAAGAAGCCGACACCTTCGACTCCGCATTTTCCAGGGCCGTCGACCTGGGTAATCGCCTGGCGGGCAAGGACAAGGAGGCCGATCTCTGGGACATTGCCGACGGCCTGCTGGCAGGGGCGATTCAATTCTGGCTGTACACGCGCCAGCCCTGCGGGGATCCACGCTGCGAAGACTGCGTGCCGATCAACACCGCTGAGGCGCGCCTCGCGGAACTCAAGCGGCTCATGGATCAGTTGGCCGCCGAGAGCGAGTACTTCCATGCACCGACCGATGCCAACGCGGGCCGGGCCTAGGCGAGCAGGGCTCGCCATTTTGCCTTTAGTCGGGCGCGCCAGATCATCTTAGTGCGCGAGCGCGCGCACCGCGTTTGTTGCCCGCCACGCGGGCAGGTCGCTAGAATCGCGCGCCCTTATTTTCCAAGCCGGTGAATACACTTTGAACGACACCAGCAACGCCTCGATAACTACCGAAGTGCTCGTGATCGGCGCCGGGCCGGCCGGTCTGTTTCAGGTCTTTGAGCTCGGATTGCTTGGCATCAAAGCTCACGTGCTCGACTCGTTGAGTCAGCCCGGCGGCCAATGCACCGAGCTATACCCGGATAAGCCGATCTACGACATCCCGGCGCTGCCGATCTGCGGCGCGCAGGAGCTGGTCGATCGGCTCATGCAGCAGATCAAGCCCTTCGGCGCCGGGTTCCATCTGGGCGAGGAGGCGATCGAACTGCAGCGCAAGGACGACGGGCGCTTTCGCGTCGTGACCGGCGCGGGCACCGTGTTTGATGCCGG
The DNA here is from genome assembly GCA_049513435.1 of Steroidobacteraceae bacterium. Taxonomy (GTDB): domain Bacteria; phylum Pseudomonadota; class Gammaproteobacteria; order Steroidobacterales; family Steroidobacteraceae; genus FEN-1191. The sequence continues at coordinate 6,898 of JBEKWD010000008.1, forward strand.
CGCCGTCGTGATTGCCGCCGGCGTCGGCTCGTTTCAGCCGCGTCGGCTCGTGGTGCCGGACGTCGAGGCGTTCGAGGGCTCGCAGGTGCACTATCGAATCAAGAACGTCAGCGACTTTCACGGACGCAAACTCGTGATCTTCGGCGGCGGGGACTCCGCGCTCGACTGGACACTCGCGCTGGCGAGTGATGCGGCCGGCATCGTGCTCGTGCACCGGCGCGCGGAGTTTCGCGCGGCGCCGGCCTCGGTCGCGCGCATGCAGGAGCTCGCGGCGCACGGCAAGCTGCGCTTCATCGAGGGCCTCGCGCATGCGCTGCACAACGACAACGGCGCGCTGCGCGGCGTGCACATCAAGAGCGCGAGCGGGGAAGTCGAGCTGCTCGAGGCCGAGCACCTGCTGGTGTTCTTCGGTCTGGCGCCCAAGCTTGGGCCGATTGCCGACTGGGGCCTTGAAATCGACAAACGTGCGATCAAGGTCGATACCGAAAAATTCGGCACCAACATCCCCGGCGTGTTCGCCATCGGCGACATCAACACCTACCCGGGCAAGAAGAAGCTGATCCTCTCGGGTTTCCACGAAGCGGCGCTCGCGGCCTTCGCGGTTCAGCACTATCTGTACCCGGCGAAAAAGCAGTTCCTGCAGTACACGACCACCAGTCCGGCGATGCAAAGGCGCCTCGGTGTCACCAACGTCTGATGCAAGCAGCACTGGCCGAGTTGTTGCGACTGCTCGAGCTCGAACGGCTTGAAGTCAATTTGTTTCGTGGCGAGAGCCGTGACATCGGCAGTCCGCAGGTGTTCGGTGGGCAGGTTCTGGGACAGGCGCTGAGGGCTGCCTACGCCACGGTCGAGCCCGGGCGTCTGGCGCACTCGCTGCATGCCTATTTTCTATTGCGCGGCGACTTCAACGCCCCGATCGTGTACTTCGTGGACCGCAGCCGCGATGGGCGCAGCTTCACGAATCGGCGCGTCACCGCTATTCAGCATGGCGAGCAGATTTTTAATATGGCCGCGTCGTTCCAATTGCCGCAGTCCGGCGTCGAGCACCAGCTGCCGATGCCCCAGGTGCCTGAGCCGGAAACATTGACCGATCTGGCGGCGCTGCCCAACGAGACGGTGAAGCGCTTGCCGCCAGCGATGCGCCGCTATTACGAGCGTGCTCAGCCGTTCGAGTTTCGCCTCTGCGAGCCCGACGATCTGCTCGAGGCGCGCAACGCCCCGCCGCTGCAGCACGTCTGGATCCGAGCGGTCGACCGGCTGCCCGATGATGACGCGTTGCACCGCTGCCTGTTTGCCTATGTTTCGGATTTTCATCTGCTCAATGCGGCGGCACGTCCGCATGCGCAGAGCTTTCTGAGCGGCACGGTGTTGCGCGCGAGCATTGATCACGCCATGTGGTTTCATAGGCCGATGCGTGTCGACGAGTGGCTGCTCTACGCGATCGACAGTCCGAGCGCCTCAGGTGCACGCGGCTTCGCGCGCGGCAGCGTATTCATGCGCGATGGCCGGCTGGTCGGCAGCACGGCGCAGGAAGGCTTATTACGCGTGCTCGAGCCAGGCGATTCCGGCCACTAGTGTGCGGAGCGCTTGCGCGACTCCTCAGCCGCATAAAAGCGCAATACGGCCACGGCCAGTGACATGATCACCGGGCCGACGATCAGGCCCGGAATTCCGAGCGCTGCTAGTCCCCCGAACAGCGCGATGAATGTCAGCAGGGTCGGCATAGCGGCGCCGCCGGCGACGCGCGGCCGAATCACATAGTCGCAGGCCGCCGCGACCAGCAGCGCTCCCCACGCGAACTCGACGATGGCTGCGGCCGGATGCCCGGTGGCAAACAGATAAATCGCCGCTGGTACCCAGATCAATAACGTGCCGACCGCCGGTACCAGCGAGGCCAGCATCGTTGCGATACCAAAGAAAATCGGATGGGGTACGCCCGTCAACCAGAAGCCAATGGCGGCAAGCACGCCCTGTACGACTCCCGTGAGCACAGTCCCGAGCACCGTCGTGCGCCCCACGCGCCGGAATTCAGCGAGCAGGGATCGGGTGTAGTGAGGCTCGAGCGGTGCAACCACGACCACCGCCGACACCATGCGCGACCAGTGCAGCAATACCAGGTGCATCGCCAACGCGGCGAAGAACATACCGAGTATTGCAGCAAAGGTACGCGAGGCCAGTTCGCCCGCTATGCCCGCCGAGCGTGATGCAATCTCGCCCGCCCCGGCTTCCAGCTGCGCCGTCACGCTGGCCGTGGAGACGCCAAAATGCGTCAGCCAGCCGGTTACCGTATCGACCCAGGCGCTGAGCTGCCCGCCGCTGCGCAGTTGCGCGCGTACCGTATCGGCGAACTGCACGACCCGCGTCACGAACTGAGTTGCAAACGCCGACAATGTCCCCAGGATCAGCAAGGCCGAGCTCGCCACGGTAATCAGCGATGCCAACAGAGGTCGGCCGGTGCGCCGCGCCAGCCAGGCGTAGACGGGTTCGAGCGTGAAAGCCAGCAGGGTCCCGAACAAAATGCCCGTGGCGAACGGCAGTGCGAGCCACAGGATGGTCAATACTGCGCCAACCGCCAGCCATCCGAGCGCCCAGCGTTCGTTCATTGGGCTTAGCCTAGAATGCTGGGCAACAACAGTCCAGCGGGCCCCATGTCGGATGTCCTGATTGAAGTGTTTCGATCTGCATCGAGGTCGGCTTGCGATGAGCGCGCCTTCATGCTGCGAGCGGTCGGTATTGCGAGCGTCATCGACTTCGAGGCTGAGCAGTATCTGTTGCGCGTCGAGGGCATCGATGCGGCGCAGGCGCTGCGGCATCTGCGCCTCTATGAAACAGAGACCCGACGTGCGCCGCCGCAACCGGCACCGCCGCAACCCTATCCAAATGCCATATCGGGTTGCCTGATCTACGCGCTCGTGCTGCTGATCGTCGGTTATGCCGTCGCGAATGGGTTATGGCGCCTCGATGCCTTCGAGCTGGGCGAGCTCAACGCCGGGCGTGTTCAAAGCGGACAATGGTGGCGCGCCTGGACTGCGCTCACGCTGCATCTGGACGGCGCGCATCTGGCGTCGAATCTTGCCGCGGGCGTCTGGTTCGGTTACCTGGCTGCGCGCCAGATCGGCAATGGCATCGCCTGGCTGCTCATCGTCAGCGGCGCGGCGCTGGCCAATCTGATCGAAGCACTGCTCGGTCCGGCCACGCATCGAGCCGTCGGCGCCTCGACGGCCGTGTTTACCGCCCTTGGGTTGCTGGCCGCTCACGCCTGGCGTACGCGCTTTCATCTGCCGCAACGATGGGCATTGCGCTGGGCCCCATTAGTCGGCGGCGCCGTGCTGCTCGGTTGGCTCGGCACGGCGGGGGAGGGAACTGACATCGTCGCCCATGCACTGGGATTCGTGGTCGGCGCGGTGCTCGGAGCCGGCGTTGCCTTGCCAAAGTTCGAGCGCGCGCTGCGGCGCGTGCCGCAGTGGCTCCCGGGCGTGGCGGCTCTGGGTTCCATCGCAATCGCCTGGGCTTGCGCGCTGTCCAGTTGAGTCTGCGCAGGGCGCGCGGCCGGTCTATAATTTGCGCCCCGCGAGCCGGCCGCCGAGCCCGGCTGCGATCAGGAGTTTAAAATGAGTCAGTCCTTCTACGATGCCTCGATACCCACCTTGCTGCAGGCAGTGGCGAATCTGTCTGTCATTCTCGACAAGGGCGCAGCGCACGCCGAGGCGGAAAAAATTGATGCCGCGGCATTCCTGTCAGCTCGGCTCTATCCCGACATGTTTGCACTGACGCGGCAGGTTCAGATTGCCTCGGATCAGGCCAAGGGCGGCGCCGCGAGGCTCGCGGGAGTCGAGCCACCGAAGTTCCCGGACACGGAGAATTCGTTCCCGGAGCTCAAGGCACGCCTGGAGGGCACCACGGCATTCCTGCACAGCATCGAGCGCCGGCAATTGGAAGGGGCAGGTGAGCGCGCTGTGGTGATCAAGCAACCGCAGCGTACGCTTTCATTCCCCAATGGCTGGGTATATCTGCTGCAGTACGTATTGCCCAACGTCTTTTTTCATAGCGCGACCGCCTACGACATCCTGCGTCACAGTGGCGTGAAGCTGGGTAAGCGCGATTTCCTGGGTGCCGTAGGCTAGAGGCCCACCATATCGATCTGCTCGTAGGCGCGCTTGAGCCATACCGTCACTCGCTGACGCTCGAGCAGTCCGAGCGAGCCGTCGGCAGTGCTGCTTTGATTCACTGCAGCCCAGAAACTGCTGTTGACCGCATCGATCTTGTGCAGGGTCGCATCGGCAAGTCGTTGCAATACGACGACCTTGGCGCCCAGTTGCTCGGCGCGTGCGCGCTGGCCGGAGGCTTCGAGCGCATCAAACTGCTCGCCGCGCACCTGATTGAGCACCAGCACCAGTGGCAGGCGCCCCTCGAACTGATCGAGCAGCACACGCAGCAGTTCGGCCGAGTCGCGACCTGCGTCCATGACGTGCCAGTACCTGAGCGCCAACTGCACTTCGCCTGCGGCCGCGAGCACGCGCGAGTCCTCCATCCAGCGCACCATCGGCGCATAGCTCTGGGAGGAGAGATCCACGAGTACCGTTTTACCAGGCTCCGCCACTGCGGTCTCCACGGCGCGGTCCAGGCCGCGGAATTCCTCCAGGGGCGCAGGCAGCGTGTACTGCGGATAAAAGCGCAGCAGTGCGCCGTGAGATCTGTCGGTGTCAAAAGCCTCAAACGGCCGACCGTGGTCGATCAGGTACTGCGCCAGTATGCGCGCGATCAGCGACTTGCCGACGCCGCCTTTTTCGCCTCCGACCAGATGAAGTGTGCTCATAGTGCCTCGCGTGTGGGGGTGAGCCGATCATATCGCAGCACTCGGCGCTGCAGATGACAGCGCTGTATGCTGCAGCATGACTCAGGCCCCTTGGTTTTACTGGGCGCTGCTGTCCGCGGCGTTCGCGGCGCTGACCGCAGTTCTTGCGAAGCTTGGCGTGAAGTCGGTGGATTCCGACCTGGCGACGCTGTTGCGCACGTTTGTCATTGCGATTGCGCTAGGCGCCGTAGTCTATGCGCAGGGCAAGTGGAGCAATCCATTGCGGCTGCGCCCCTCGACGCTTGCATACTTGATTCTCTCGGGCCTCGCAACCGGTGCGTCCTGGTTTTGCTATTTTCGGGCGCTCAAGCTTGGAGAAGCTTCGAAGGTCGCACCGATCGACAAGCTCAGCGTCGTGCTGGTGGCGCTGTTCGCGGTGTTGTTTCTGAGCGAGCGACCCACTGCGCGCGACTGGCTCGGCATCGCGTTGGTCAGCATCGGCGCGGTGGTGCTGGGCCTTAAAGCCTGAGGTACCATGACTGCAATGATCCTCAATCATGCTGCGCCGCTGCGCCGCGCACGGGCGCTGGCCTTGTCGTGCATCTGCGTTCTCGCTGCGCTCTTCGCAGCGCACAGCGCCCGCGCGGACGACGAGTCGGTATTGCGCGCGACGTTGCCCAACGGGCTGAAGGTCATCATCGTGCGCAATACGCTCGCACCGGTAGTGAGCACCTCGGTCAACTATCTGGTCGGCTCGGATGAGGCCCCGCCGGGCTATCCCGGCACTGCGCACGCGCAGGAGCACATGATGTTTCGCGGCAGCCCCGGCCTGTCGGCCGATCAGCTCGCCGACATCGGTAGCGTGGTGGGCGGCAACTTCAACGCCAACACGCGCGAGAGCCTGACGCAGTATCTGTTCACGGTGCCGGCCGAGGATCTGGATGTCGCGCTGCACATCGAGGCTACGCGCATGCAGGACGTGCTCGACAGCCAGCAGGATTGGGATCTGGAGCGCGGCGCAATCGAGCAGGAGGTCGCGCAGGACCTGTCCAATCCGGAATACGTGCTGTACGAAAGGCTGCGCGCACGCATGTTCGCGCATACGCCCTATGAGCACGATGCGCTCGGGACGCGGCCGTCTTTCGATGCCACCAAAGCCTCGATGCTCAAGTCATTCCATGACACCTGGTACGCACCGAACAACGCGATCCTCGTCGTCGTCGGTGATCTGGATCCGAGCGCGACGCTTGAGCAGATCAGGCAACTATTTGGTTCGATCAAACCCAAGAGTTTGCCGGTGCGGCCGGTCGTTAAGCTGCAGCCCTCACATGCATTCTCGATCGCCGTCGATACCGACCGTCCGACCGGCACGCAGATTCTGGCCATGCGTGTTCCTGGATTGCACAGCCCGGATTTCCCGGCTCTTGAAGTGCTGACCGATGTGCTCAGCAGCCACCGCTTCGCTCTCTACGGACTGGTACCTGAGGGCAAGGCGATCGAGGCGAGCTTTATCCTCGATCCGCTCCCGCAGGCCGGCCTCGCCTATGCGGAAGCGCAATTTCCGGCGGGCACGGATTACAAAGCGTTGGAGCAGCAGCTGCGCACGATACTCGCGCAGGTCGTGCGCAATGGCGTGCCGCCGGAGCTGGTCGATGCAGCCAAGCTGCAGGAGCGCAGAGAGGCGGAATTTCAGAAGAACTCGATCGAAGGCTTGGCTGACGTTTGGGCCGATGCGGTGGCGCTCTATGGCCTGAGCTCGCCGGATGAGGACCTCGTGCGAATCGAAAAGGTCACGGTCGAGGACGTCAACCGCGTGGCACGCAAATACCTCGATCTGCGCGATGCGGTCTCGGCTGTGTTGGTGCCCCGCGGTGAGGGTGCCCCGGTCGCAGGCAGCGGCGGCGGCGGTGGGGCGGGTGGTCAAGAGAGCATCTCGCTCGGCGAAGCCAAGCCGACACAACTGCCGGACTGGGCGCACAGCGCATTGGAGCGCCTGGACGTCAAGCCTTCGAACGTGCAGCCCGTCGTTAGCACATTGCCCAATGGACTGACCTTGATCGTGCAGAGCGAAGATGTGAGCGACACGGTCAGCGTATACGGCAGGATCCGCAATCGTCCCGAGCTCGAGGCGCCGCTCGATAAGCAGGGTGTGGAGCAAGCTCTCGATCCGCTGCTCGCCTATGGCAGCGAGCATCTGGACCGCCTCGCCTTTCAGCGTGCGCTCGATGATATTGGCGCCGACGAGCATGCCGGCACTGACTTCGACGTGCAGGTGCTCTCGCAGAGCTTTGATCGTGCCGTCGCGCTGCTCGCGGACAATGTACTGCATCCGGCGCTACCGGCCGCGGCGATGGACGTGGTGGACCGGCAGCTGGTGCAGATCGTGGCCGCGAGGATCCACAGTCCCGGTTATCTGACACAGCGCTCGCTGCATGCCGCGCTGTATCCGGCGGATGATCCGATCCTGCGCCAGGCGACGCCGCAGTCCGTGCAGTCAATCACGCTCGATGACGTGCGCGCTTTCTATCACAAGGTATTTCGGCCGGATATGACCAGCATTGTCGTGATCGGTCATGTGTCGGCTGAACAGGCGCGAGCCACGATCGAAAAATACTTCGGTGATTGGAGCGCGAACGGCGCCAAGCCGGATACCGACCTGCCGCCGGCGCCGCCCAACAAAGCGAGCGCGGTGGCGGTGCCGGACCTCAGGCGGGTACAGGATTATGTACTGCTCGCGCAGAATCTGCCGCTCAAGCGCTCTGATCCGGATTACTACCCGCTCGAGCTCGGCAGTGCCGTGCTCGGCGGTGGCTTTTATTCTGCGCGCCTGAGCATTGAGCTGCGCAAGAACAGCGGGCTGGTCTACAGCGTCGGGTCAAGTCTGCAGCTCGGCAGGACTCGCGGCGGTTACTACATCCAGTATGCCTGCGATCCGGGAAATGTCGGCAAAGCCGCTGACATCGCCGTCCACGAACTCAAGGGCATGCAGAGCGCCCCGGTGGGGCACGACGAGTTGCTGCGCGTCAAGGCGCTGCTGCTGCGGCAAATTCCGCTGGCCGAAGCGAGCGTCGAGAGCATCGCGCACGGCCTGCTTGGACGCCGCGAGCTCGACCTGCCGCTCGATGAGCCGACGATTGCCGCGCGCCGTTACATGGAGCTCACGCCGGCCGACGTGCAGAGCGCGTTTGTAAAATGGATGCGCCCAGATGATCTGGTGCGCATCACGCAGGGCCCCGCGCCGCACTAGAGCGCTGGCTGCCGCGCTGGTAGAATGAAGGGCTGCTCCTTGGCATCCAGCCCATTGAGCCGAAAGGTTTTTTCCTGCCCTCTACCCCCGTTTTGCCAGGAAAGTTGATGTCCCAGTCCCTGCTCGAGCAGCTCGCCAGTTCGCCGCTGTACGGCGCGAATGCGCCCTACCTGGAAGCCCTCTACGAGCAATACCTGCGCGACCCGCAAGCGCTCGATGCGAGCTGGCGCCAGTACTTCGATGCCTTGCCGGGCAGCCGCGCCCGCGAGGGTGATTACCTGCGCGCCGCGGCCGCTGTGCCAGCGGCGTCGCCGGCCAGAGCGATCGCACCCAGCGCGATCGCAGCCAGCGCTGCACCCGCCGCGCTCGCCGGTGAAAAGCAGGCGGCGGCCTCGAGGTTGATCCAGTCCTACAGCAATCGCGGCCATCTGATCGCGCGCATCGATCCACTCGGCTTGCAGCAGCGCTCGCGGCCGCGCGTGCTGAAGCTCGATTACGCGGGCTTGACCGAAGCGGATCTGGATACGGTGTTTTTTACCGCGAGTCGCAACGAATGGATTGCGCAGCACGCGACGCTGCGCGAGATCATCACGCGCCTGGAGGCGATCTATTGCGGACACATCGGTGCCGAATTCGCGCATGTCTCGGACACCAATGAGCGCTTATGGCTGCAGGATGAGTTCCAGCTCGGACGCATACAGCAGCACTTCAGCGCCGAAGAGCGCCGCAATCTGCTCTGGCAGCTGAGCGCCGCCGAGGGCCTGGAGCGCTACCTGCATACGAAATTCGTCGGCCAGAAGCGCTTCTCGCTCGAGGGCGCTGATGTCCTGATCGCGCAGCTCAACGATCTGCTTCAGCAGGGCGGCAGCGCGGGTATCGAGGAATTTGTATTGGGTATGGCGCACCGTGGCCGACTCAATGTACTGGTCAACGTGCTTGGGAAGTCTCCGGCGGAGCTGATCTCGGAGTTCGAAGGCAAGCTCGACGAAAACCATATACAGGGCTCCGGTGACGTCAAGTACCACAAGGGCTTCTCCTCCGACGTGCGCACGCCAGGCGGCAACGTGCATGTGGCGCTGGCCTTCAATCCCTCGCACCTCGAGATTGTCGATCCAGTCGTCGAAGGCTCCGTGCGCGCGCGCCAGGAACGGCGTAATGACGCGCACGGCGACAAAGTCGTGCCGGTGCTCATGCACGGTGATGCGGCATTTGCAGGCCAGGGCGTGGTCATGGAAACGCTGCAGCTCTCGCAGCTGCGCGGCTTTCGCACCGGCGGCACGATTCACATCGTCGTGAATAATCAGATCGGCTTCACGACTTCCGATCCGCGCGATTTGCGCTCGACCACCTACAGCAGCGATGTCGCGAAAATGATCGAGGCACCGATCCTGCACGTCAACGCGGACTATCCCGAAGACGTGATCTTCGCAACACGTCTGGGCCTGCGCTATCGGCAGCGCTTTCATAAGGATGTGGTCATTGATCTGGTCAGTTATCGACGCCTGGGCCACAACGAGGCGGACGAACCCGCAGCGACCCAGCCGATGATGTATCAGGCGATACGCCAGCATCCGACGGCGCGCCAGCTCTATGCCGAGCAACTGCGTGCCGACGGGATCGTCAATGCCGGCGAGCCCGAGCAGATGGTCGAGCAATACCGCAACGCGCTCGACTCCGGTCGCCTCGAAATGCACCAGGCTCTCGGACTGGTCGGCAATAAATACACGGTCGACTGGTCGCGCTACGCGCATACAGATTTCTCCGAGTATCCGCACACTGGCGTTGAGCCCGAGCGTCTGCTGGCGCTGGGCCAGCGTGTCGTGCAATACCCGAGTGATCTCGTATTGCATGCGCGCGTGGCGCAGATCATCACGCAGCGCGCCCGCATGATGTCGGGCGAGGTGCCGCTGGACTGGGGGGCAGCTGAAACCCTGGCTTACGCTTCGCTGCTGGAGGAGGGCGTGGCGGTGCGCATCTCGGGCCAGGATTCTGCGCGCGGCACGTTCTTTCATCGCCACGCGGTGCTCTACGATCAGAAGAGCGGGCGACGCTACATACCCTTGCAGCACGTCAGCAACGGTCAGCCGCGTTTTACGATCATCGACTCGGTGCTATCCGAGGAGGCGGTGCTCGGATTCGAATACGGCTATTCCACGACCAGTCCGGACTGCCTCGTGATCTGGGAGGCGCAGTTCGGCGACTTCGTCAACGGTGCGCAGGTCGTGATCGACCAGTTCATCTCCTCGGGCGAGGCGAAGTGGGGCCGGCTGTGCGGTCTGACGCTATTTCTGCCGCACGGTTATGAAGGGCAGGGTCCGGAACATTCCTCTGCGCGGCTCGAGCGCTTTCTGCAATTGTGTGCCGAGAACAATATGCAGGTGTGCGTGCCCTCGACGCCGGCGCAGATGTTTCACATGCTGCGGCGTCAGATGCTGCGCTCGTTCCGCAAGCCACTGATCGTGATGACGCCCAAGAGCCTGCTGCGCCACGAGTTGTCGGTATCCTCGCTGGCCGACCTCAGTCAGAGCAGCTTCGCCAACATCATCGATGAGATCGATACGATCGACGCGGCGCAGACGCAGCGCGTCGTGTTCTGCAGCGGCAAAGTGTATTTCGATCTGCTCAAGGCGCGCCGTCAGTCCGGGCAGCGCGATATCGCGATCGTGCGCATCGAGCAGCTCTATCCCTTCCCAGTCGAGGAGTACCAGGGCGTGCTCGCGCGCTACGCCAATGCCACCTCCCTGGTCTGGTGCCAGGAGGAGCCGCAGAATCAGGGCGCCTGGTTTCAGATTCGTCATCGGCTGCAGGATCTGGCGCCGTCGCGCCTGGTCTTTTTTGCGGGGCGGCCCGCCGCGGCAGCGCCCGCCACGGGCATTCAGAAATTACACGAGGCCGAACAGCGACGCCTGGTCGAGACCGCACTGAACGCGACCTCGGTCGATCAGACGCTGCGCAATATACCCACGCCGCGGCTGACGCTCACGGGCACAGCACTTGCCGAGCGCGATCCCATGCCAATCAGGAAGCACAGCTCATGAGCGTCGAGATCCGCGTACCGCAATTGCCCGAGTCTGTCGCCGATGCCACATTGGTCGCCTGGCGCAAGCAGCCAGGCCAGAGCGTTGCGCGTGATGAGAATCTGGCCGACCTGGAGACCGACAAAGTCATGCTTGAGGTCCCGGCGCCAACCAGCGGCGTGTTGCGCGAGATCAAAGTCGCAGACGGCAGTACGGTCAAGAGCGGTGAGCTGCTCGCCATCATCGAAGATGGCGCAGCCACGGGCGCGAGCACGAGTGCGCCTGCGAGCGCGGCCTCGCCGCCGCCCGCGCCCGCCACTGCGCCCAAGGCACCACCGGCAGCCGCTGAGGTGCCGCGCACCGGTCCGGCTGCCCGGCGCGTCATCGAGGAGAAT
>JBEKWD010000009.1:0-20652 GCA_049513435.1 Steroidobacteraceae bacterium
AACCGCGGGGATAATCGGGGCGACGAGTACGCCGGTCGGGATACCGCTCGCCGCGAGCTCGCGCACCACCCGCAAGCGCGCCGCCGGTGAGGCCGCGCGCGGCTCGAGCGTGCGCTTGAGTTCCGGGTCGAGCGTCGTGACGCTGATGAAGACGTTGACGAGCCCGTCCCGGGCCAGGCTCACGAGTAAGTCCAGATCGCGCAGGATCATCGTGCCCTTGCTGATCAAGCTCACCGGATGGCGCGTGCGCTCGAGCACTTCGAGCAATGAGCGCGTCACCCGCAGTTCGCGCTCGAGCGGCTGGTAAGGATCGGTGTTGGCGCCGATCGTGATGGGCTTGACGACATATGCGGGGTGACTGAGCTCTTGCTCGAGCAGACGCGCGGCATCATGCTTGTAGAAGATCTTGGTCTCAAAATCGATGCCCGGAGACAGATCCATGTACGCGTGGGACGGACGCGCATAGCAGTAGATGCAGCCATGCTCACAGCCGCGATAGGGGTTGATCGACTGCTCGAATGGAATGTCGGGCGAGTCGTTGTGGGCAATGATCGAGCGCGCCGGCTCGGGTCGTACCTGGGTCGCGATCGAGGGTTCGATCTGCTCCTGGTACCAGCCATCCTGTACCGTCTCGCTGTGCTGTTTGCGGAAGCGCGGCGCCGGATTGCTCAGCGCGCCGCGACCATCGTAGGCAATGCGCCCGCCAGGGTGTTCGGCATCGGTAGACTTCGCCGGATCCATGACCGTGACTGTACATACATACAGTACTAATGTAAACGATCGAGGCGTCGCAACTCGGGGAACAGCCCCATCCAGCCGCCCACTACAGCCAGCGTCAGCACTCCGCCGAGCAGCACGGCGCGCACCGCGCCGAACCAGCGTGCCGTGACGCCCGACTCGAATTCACCCAGCTCGTTGGACGTGCCGATGAACATCGAGTTGATCGCGCTGACGCGGCCGCGAATCGCATCGGGCGTATTGAGCTGCACCAGGATGCCGCGAACATAGACGCTGAGCATGTCGCCGCTGCCGAGCACGAACAATGCGCCGAGCGAGAGCGCGACACTGTGTGACAGTCCGAACACGATCGTGCACACGCCAAACACGGCAACCCCGGCGAACATGCAGGCGCCGGCATGTCGATAGATCGGGCGCAGCGCCAGCAATGTCGCAGTGATTGCGGCGCCCACGCCTGGGGCCGCGCGCAACAGTCCGAGCCCCTCGGGCCCGATATGTAGTACGTCAGCGGCATAAATGGGCAGCAGGGCGGTGGCACCGCCAAACAGCACCGCGAACAGATCGAGTGATATGACCCCGAGCACGACGCGCTGATGCAGCACGTAGCGCAGGCCTTCGAGCAGTGCGCGTCCGGAAGGCAGCGGCGAGCCCGGCGCGTCGGCTCGCGGCCGATGCGGTCCGATCGAGAACACCAACAGCGCAGACAGTACGAACAACGCCAGGCACAGAGCGAACACGGTGGTGACACCGAACACAAACAACACGCCGCCGAGCGCCGGGCCGGCGATCGCGGCCGTCTGGAACAGGCTCGAATTGAATGCCAGGGCGCGCGGAAACTCCTCGCGCGGCACCAGGCCCGGCACGATCGCCTGCAGCGCCGGCGCCCAGAATGCGCGGCCGGCGCCAAACGTGCCGATGGCCGCGTAGATCGGCCACACCGCCCGACCCCCCTCGAGTGTGTAGCCGAGCAGCGCGCCGATACATAGCCCCGCCACCGCCCAGGCGACTATCAGGACGTCGCGGCGATCCGCGTGGTCGGCGACATGACCGCCCCACATGACCAGGCACACGAACGGCACGAATTCGCTCAGACCTACGAAGCCCAGCGCCAGCGCGTCATGCGTGAGCGCATACACCTGCCAGGCCAACGCGACGCCGAGCATCTGCCAGCTCAATGTCGTCAGGAAGCGGCACAGCGCGAAGCGTGCAAACTGAGGGTGCCGCAGTACCGCGAGTCCCGGGAAGCGCGCCACGCGCGGCACTCCCATCAGACCGCTAGGAACATGCGATAGGCCGCGTTGGCAGTCTCGTCCGTATAGGGATAATGCAGATCGTTCAGGTGCAGCAGAAAGTTCTCGCGTTCGGCCTTGGGTACTTCGATGCCCGCCAGGACGCGGCCGTAATCGGAACCATGATTGCGGTAATGAAACAGACTGATATTCCACGCACTGCCAATCGATTGCAAAAAGCGCAGCAACGCGCCTGGACGTTCCGGAAATTCGAACCGATATAAGAGCTCATTGACGCCCTCGGAGCCGGTGCGCGCATGGCCGCCGATCATGTAGCGCACGTGCAATTTCGCCATCTCATTGCCGCTCATGTCGGTGACCGGATAGCCCGCGGCGCGAAGTTGCGCGATCACCGCCTCGCGCTCGTGCTGCCCGCCGCTGAGCCCGAAGCCCACGAAGATGCGCGCCACCGCGCCGCCCTGAGAGCGGTAGTTGAACTCGGTGATACTGCGTTGCCCGAGCGCATCGCAAAACTGCAGAAAGCTCCCCGGTCGTTCCGGAATCTCCACCGCCAGCAGCGCCTCGCGTTCCGCGCCGAGCTCGGCGCGCTCAGCCACGTGCCGCAGGCGATCGAAATTCATATTGGCGCCGCAGTTGATCGCAATGAGGCGCTGCTCGTGCGCGCCGCTGCGCGCGACGTAGCGCTTCAGACCCGCGACCGCCAGCGCGCCGGCGGGCTCGGATATGGAGCGCGTATCTTCGAAGATGTCCTGGATTGCAGCGCAGATCTCATCGTTGTTGACCAATAAGATCTCATCGACGTACCGACGCACCAGCGCGAATGTCTCCTCGCCCACCTTGCGCACGGCCACGCCGTCGGCGAACAGGCCGACGCGATCGAGCGTGACGCGCTTGCCGGCGCGCACCGACTCGTACATCGCCGCCGCGTCCTCTGGCTGCACACCGATGATCTTCGCGCGCGGGTAGAGCGGCTTGATGAACGCGGCAACCCCGGCGATCAGGCCGCCGCCGCCGACCGGCACGAACACGGCGTCGAATTCCCCGGCGCTCTGGCGCACGATCTCCATGCCGATGGTGCCTTGACCCGCAATGACGTCCGGATCGTCGAACGGATGCACGAACACCAGGTGCCGTTCGCGCGCCAGCTCCAGGGCGTGCTCGTAAGCGCTGTCGTAGATATCGCCGTACAGAATGACTTCGCCGCCGAGCTCGATCACCGCTTCCACCTTGATCGCCGGCGTGGTCTGCGGCATCACGATCACCGCCGGCACGGCGCGGTGGCGCGCCGCCAGCGCGACTCCCTGCGCGTGATTGCCGGCCGAGGCACAGATCACCCCGCGTGCGGCGATCGCCGCCGACAAATGGGCGATCTTGTTGTAGGCCCCGCGCAATTTAAAAGAGAACACCGGCTGCAGGTCTTCGCGCTTGAGCAGCACACTGTTGCCAAGCCGGCGCGACAGGCGCGGCGCCGGATCGAGTGGGGATTGGATCGCGATATCGTAGACGCGCGCTTTGAGTATGCGCTGCAGGTAATCGTCGCTCATGGCCAGGCGAAGCTTAAGCCATAAGACGCTGCGCGCGCAGCCCCGCGTCAGTTACGCGGGCGGATTGATCGTGAAGCGAAACTCGGTCTTGCCCAGAGTCACCAGGTCGCCATTCTTGAGCGCGCGCCGGGTCACGCGCACGCCGTTGATGTAGGTGCCGTTGGTGCTGTTGAGGTCCTCGATGATCGTGGTGGCGCCGGCGCGCAATACCACGGCGTGGTGGCGGCTGATGAAGTCCATATCGATGCGCATGTCGTTATCCGGCGTGCGGCCGATAGTCGTGCGCCGTCCCAGTAGGTGCACGATGCCGGTATCGCCTTCGGTGCGCACCAGCAGATGCACCAGCTCGTCGGCGTCGTTGAGGTGCTCGAGATTGTGGTGAATATTGCCGAGCATCGCGACACTGCTCGCGGCCTCGGCCTCGACGCGCTCGATCAGCGCGTTGCGCTGCGCGAGCGAATCGCGCACCGCGTTGAGCTGCTTGCGCAGCTCGGCTGCGCTCTCCTGCTGCTGGCGCACCTCGGCTTCAAGCGCGGCGATGCGTTCGCGTGCGGTGGCTGCGCTGCCGTCGGCGCGGGTACGCGCGGCATCCAGCTCGGCGTAACGCTCCTGCTCAAGGCGCAGCGCCGCGCTGAGCTCCTCTTCGCGCGCGAGGGATTGCGTGCGCAGCTCGCGCAGGCTCTCCTCCTGCAGCCGTGTCTGAGCCTCAAGCGCCGCAATGCGCTCGCGCGCCGTGGCTGCGCTGCCGTCGGCACGGGTGCGCGCGGCATCGAGCTCGGTGTTGCGTTCCTGCGCAAGGCGCAGCGTCGCGCTGAGCTCCTCCTGGCGCGCGAGCGACTGTGCGCGCAGCTCGCGCAGGCTATCTTCTTTGAGCCGGGTCTCGGCTTCCAGCGCCGCGATGCGCTCGCGTGCCGTGGCCGCGGCGCTGTCGGCGCGCGTGCGCGCGGCGTCGAGTTCGGCATTGCGTTCCTTCTCGCTGCGCAGAGCAACCGACTGCTCCTCGGCGCGCTCGCCGCTCTGTGTGCGCAGCTCGCGCAGCGTGCTCTCCTGCAGCCGAGTTTCGGTCTCGAGCGCCGCAATGCGCTCGCGCGCCGTGGCCGCGACCGCCTCGAGGCGACTGCGTTCGGCATCCAGCGTGCGTACGCGCTCCGATTCCGTACGCAGCGTGGCCTGCAATTCTTCTTCGCGGGCGCCGCTCTTGCGGCCGCGCTCGGTGAGCTCGCGTTCCACTTCGGCAATGCGCGCCTCGCGCTCGGCGAGCATGCCGTCGTAGAGCTCGCGTCGGCCTTCCATGCTCTGCAAGGCCTCCCGATAGCGCTCGCCGCGAGTTCGCCATTGCGCCAGATCCAGCTCGGCCGCCTGCGCACGCTGGCACACTGCCGCGTGCGTGGCCTTCAGCGCCAGCATCTCGCTCGCCAATGCCGTGTGTCGCGCATGCGCGCCCTCAGCATCCGTGCGCGCAGCCTGCAATTCGTCGCGTACAAACGCCCCATCGGCCCCCATCGTGGCCAGCGTCGCATCGAGCTGCGCGGCGCGCGCTTCGAGCTCGGCGATGCGCCGGTCGCGAATACCGACCTCGCGCTCGAACACCGAGAGCTCCTCGCTTTTGCGATTGAGCAATTGCTCCAGCTCGCGCAACTGACCGCCAAGATTGCCCAGGTCATGCTCGAGCTGGCTGCGACTTTCATTCACGGAGGCCAGATCGGAGCGCAACGCACCGATCTCAGCCTCGCGCCGAATCTGTTCCTCGGGCGGCACACGCGCGGCGGGCGCTGCGCTCTCGCGCGTTCGCGGCGAGAGGCTTGGGATGTGCTCGGGCACACGCGGCTTGGCGCCTGCAGGTGCCTTCCAGGTATCCGTGGCGGAGAGCTCCTCGGTCGTTGCGCCGAGCGCACTGGCCGGCAATTGCGGCAGTTCCGCGGTTTCCTCCAGATCTATCGGGGAGGGATTGTTGAGCGATGTATTCATTGGGGTATTTTCAGCACGCGGTTGCTAGGCAAGCTCGAGAAAATCGCGCAACCGTGCTGCCTCGTGCTCGGTTTGCGCGTCGGTCTCATAGCGCTGATCGGCGGATCGCAGGTCGATCACGAGCAGTCGCTGGCGCAGGCCGCGGCCCACGGCGCGGACTGCTTCGGTATCGGGCGATAGCACCACTCGGCCGACCTGCGCGTGCCGTTGCTGCAATAGCGCCGCCGCAATGGCGACACCGCTATCATGCGCGAGAACGTCGAAGTGCGACAGGTGCATAGAGTCCAGAAAGTCTCCGAGCGCTTCGGCCAGCTCGACCGGCGTGTAGGACGCCGGAGCACCGTCCGACTCGCCGCATCCGGGCAGATCGGGCGCATAGACCGAGCGGTCGCGCCCAAGCGGCAGCAGCAGCGGGCCGAAGAATCGTCCCGAGCCCGGCGCTCCGGCAATACACAGCAGTGTCGTCGCCTCATCGAAGCCGCCGCCCGCCGGCAGCGCATAATGCACATGCAACTGCCCATAACGGCAGTCGAAGTAGGCGCGGCGCACGCGCGGCTCCAGCGGCGCTGACAATGTGGCACGTCGGTTTTTCGTCATCCTGTGGCGATTATTCATCAAGCCGATGCGCAGCCCTGCGACCTATTCCCCAACTTCCGCGACCGATGAGAATCTTATGCCGGCGCCATTGCGGCTCTGCGCATGCGACATAATATGGCCCCGTAGGGCCTCAGCGCCGGGGGTGGCCTGCAGGGCGGCCTAGAACATGCCGGAGGGGTCGATCTCCCCGGGAGCGCTGCCCTGCGCTCGCGCGGCGATGTGATCGCCAGTGATCATGGCGTCATAGCCGAGTCCGGGACCGACCATCGGATAGACGCCGGCATCCGGATCGATGATGACCTCGAGGAACGCGGGGCCCTTGAAGCCGAGGAACTCCGCGATCATCGGCGGCACATCCTGCTTGCGATCCAGTCGTCGTGCCCACTGAAAGCCGTCGGCGCTCGCAGCGCGCACGAAGTCCTTTTTGTGCAGCGACTTATCACTGCCCGAGAGCCGACCCTTGAAGAACAGCTTCTGCCACTGCTTGACCATGCCGTCGCCGAAATTATTCAGCACGACGATCTTGATCGGCAGATCGTAGGTGGTCACGGTCTCGAGCTCGCCGATGTTCATGCGGATGCTCGCATCGCCATCGAAGTCGATGACCAGCCGCCCCGGGCGCGCGATCTGCGCGCCGATGGCCGCGGGCAGGCCAAAGCCCATGGTGCCCATGCTGCCGGATGTCAGCCATTGTCGGGGCGAGCGAAAATCGAACAGTTGCGCCGCCCACATCTGATGCTGGCCGACACCGGTGCTGATGATCGCCTCGCCACCCGTGTGCCGATTGATCTGCTCGATCACATAGTGCGGCTGCACCAGCTCGCTGTCGCGATCGTAGTTCATCGCATGAGCGCTGCGCAGCTCGCTCAGGTGGCGCCGCCAGGGCGCAAAATCAGGCCGCGATGGCAGCCGCGTGCCCCAGGCAGTGAGCGAGCGCAGCGCTTCGGGCAGCAGTCCGACGTGGCTCCATTGCGCGTTCTTGACCTTGTTGATCTCGGCCCGGTCTATATCCAGATGCGCAATTCGGCGCGCATTGCGCGCAAATTTCTTCGGATCCCCAGCCACGCGATCGTCGAAACGCGCGCCGACGGCGATCAGGAAATCGCAGTCCTCCACCGCATAGTTGGCGAATGCCGCCCCATGCATGCCAAGCATTCGCATCGACAACGGGTGCGTGGTGTCGATCGCACCGATGCCCATGAGCGTCGTCACGATGGGAATGCCGAACTGCTGCGCAAATTCGCCCAAGGCGCCGGCCGCATCGCCGTTGATCACCCCGCCGCCGGCATAGATGAGCGGCCGCTGCGATTGCGCGAGTATCTGGAAGAAGCTCGCCGCCTGTGCCTCGGACAGCGCGCTCGTCATGATTTCGCGCAGGCGCTGCCGGTAGCCGGGTATCGCGAGCTCGCCCTCGCCCCGAAACGCGAGCGCCGCGGTCTGCACATCCTTGGGCAGATCGATCACGACCGGACCGGGGCGCCCGGTGCGCGCGATCTCGAAGGCAGTGCGCACCGTGGCCTCCAGGCGCTGCGGATCAGTGACCAGAAACACATGTTTGGCGATCGAGCCCATGAGTGAAGCCACCGGGGCTTCCTGGAATGCATCCGTACCGATGGCGGGTGTTGCCACCTGGCCGCAGATCACCACGATCGGGACCGAGTCGGCCATGCAGTCGCGCACCGGCGTGACCGTATTGGTGGCCCCTGGACCGGAGGTCACGAGACACACGCCGACGCGACCGCTCGCGCGCGCGTAGCCTGCAGCCATGAAGCCCGCGCCCTGCTCGTTCGCGGGGACGATCAATGGCACCTGGTTGCCGCCGCTGAGCTTGCGTTCCGCATTGAACGTGAACACGGCATCGTAGGTGGGCAGAATGGCGCCACCGCTGTAGCCAAATATCGCGCCCGTGCCCTCATCGGCAATGACCTGCACGACGATCTCGGCCCCGGACATGGCCTTGCCGGCCAGCGGATGGGCCTGCGGACGCACCAATTTCGCGCCTTCAGTCATGCATCGATTATGGCCGACGCGGCCTGCAATTGGCTATTCTGCCCCTATGCGACACATCATCGGCATACTGCTGCAGAACGAGGCTGGCGCACTCGCGCGCGTGGCCGGTATGTTCTCCAGCCGCGGCTATAACATCGAGTCGCTCGCGGTCGCACCGACCGACGATCCGACGGTCTCGCGCCTGACGCTGGTGACCAGCGGCTCGGAGGCGGTGATGCTGCAGATCACCAACCAGCTCAACAAGCTCATCGACGTGGTCAGCGTCGAGGACATGACGCGCGGCGAACACATCGAGCGTGAGCTGGTACTACTCAAATTGAGTATGGACGCCGCTCGCCGTGACACCGTGCGTGGCTACGTGATCCGTACCGGCGGCCGGGTGCTCGATCCGGCCAGCGAATGCTTCATCGTCGAGCTGCTCGGTAGCGAGGCCGAAATCAGCGGCTTCATTCTCGAGCTGGCCAAGCACGCCGAGCTCATCGAGGTCGTGCGCAGCGGTGCATTGGGCATGACTCGCAGTCAACGCGCACTGCGACTGGTGGAGTAGTCGCGCACCTCGCGCAAGCGCGAGCAGTCAGTCCGAGCTGGGAATGAGCACCGAGGCGCCCACGGTGCGCCGCGTCTCGAGATCGCGATGGGCCTGGGCCGCCTCGGCCAGCGGGTAGCGCTGACCGATGGCCACACGCAATTTCCCCGCGCGCACACAGGCGAACAGTGCGCGCGCGGCGCGCTCGAGCTCCTCGTGCGTGGCGATGTAATCAAAGAGCATTGGACGCGTCAGAAACAGTGAACCCCTGCGCGCGAGCTCCAGCGGCGCAATCGCCGGCGCCGGCCCCGAGGCATTGCCGAAACTGACCATCATGCCGCGGCGGCGCACACAAGCGAGCGACTCGAAGAACGTATCCTTGCCGACTGAATCGTAGACGACATCAGCCATGCGGCCGCGCGTATAGCTGCGCACCGAGGCGACGATATCATCGCGTCCGGCCACGAACACGCGCTGGCATCCCTGGCGCCGCGCGCGCTCGAGCTTGGCCTCGCTGCCGACGATGCCCATGACACGCGCGCCGAGCGCACGCGCCCACTGCGTGAGCAGCGAGCCGACGCCACCGGCCGCGGCGTGGATGAGCACATATTCGCCGGGGCGTACCCGATAGGCTCGGCGCAACAGGAACTCGGCCGTCAGGCCTTTGAGCATGAGCGCGGCGCCCTGCTCGTCGCTGATTGCGGCCGGCAGTCGGACCAGTCGCGCGGCGGCAATGTTGCGCCGCTCGCAATAGGCGCCGCTACTCGCGCTCACGTAGGCCACACGCTGCCCGAGCCTCAAGCCACGCACACCGCGCCCGAGCGCAACGATGACGCCGGCCGCCTCGCGTCCTGGCGTTTCGGGCAGCGGCCGCGCATACAAGCCGCTGCGATCATAGATATCGATGAAATTGACGCCGACCGCGGTGTGGCGCAGTTGCACTTCCCCGCGCCCTGGCGGCGGCAAGCGCTGCGGCTCCCATTGCAGCACTTCGGCCCCGCCGTGCTCACGAAACACGATGGCGTGGGACAGTTCGGTCTGCATGCACCGGCCCCCGGGCTTTAGAGCGCGGCGTTATCGGTCTCGCCGGTACGTATGCGGATCACCCGGTCGATCTGTGTGATGAAGATCTTGCCATCGCCGACCTTGCCGGTCTTGGCAGCCTTGAGCACGGCCTCCACAACCTGATCGACCAGATCGGAGCGAACCGCAACTTCCACGCGCGTCTTGGGCACGAAATCCACGACGTATTCCGCGCCTCGATACAGCTCGGTGTGGCCGCGCTGGCGGCCGAAGCCCTTGACCTCGGTGACGGTCATGCCTGACACCCCGATGTCGGATAGGGCTGCCCGTACGTCATCGAGTTTGAAAGGCTTGATGATCGCGGTAACGAGTTTCATGCGAGACTTTCGCCTCCGTTCTTGTGCTCTCGGCCCAGTGCCGGGTGCACCTTTCGTGCCATGGCAGTAAGTGGCAAAAAGCTGCCGTTAGCGACTCGAGCCGGCCGAATTTAGCACCATTTCGGGGCAGTCAGCATCGCGACGCGCGTTTGTAACGCTAGGCCAGCACGATCATGAGGTCTTTGGGGTCCACCTGCATGCCCGGCTGTACCAGCACCTCGGCTACCTCGCCATCGATTTCCGCCCGTACCGCAGCCTCCATCTTCATCGCTTCGAGCGTCGCGACCACATCACCGCGAGCAACGCGTTGTCCCACACTGACCGCGATGCTCGCTACGGTGCCCGGCATGGGCGCGCCGACGTGGTGCAGATTGCCGGCATCGACCTTGCGCTGCGGTGGACGCTTGGGCTTCTGGCTGCGGTCGCTCACGCGTACCGATCGCGGCTGGCCATTGAGCTCGAAGAACACCGTGCGCGTGCCGTCCTCGAGTGGCTCGCCCTGCGTCACGTAGCGCACGATCAGCATCTTGCCGCGCTCCAGATCGATGCTGACCTCCTGTCCGGGTCTCATGCCGTAGAAAAATACCGGTGTCGGCAAAATGGCCACGTCGCTGTAGCGACGCCGGTCGGCTGCGTAATCGGTGAAAACCTTCGGATACATCAGATAGGACGCGAACTGCTGATCGGTGACCGGGTGTGCGGCGCGCGTGCTCGCCTCGAGGCGCAGTGACTCCAGATCTGCGTCCGGCAATTCCGCGCCGGGACGCTGCTCGCGCGGCGCTACGCCCTTGAGCACCTTGCGTTGCAGCGCTTCGGGGAACCCACCATAGGGTTGACCGATATCGCCGTGAAAATACTGCACCATGGATTCGGGAAAGGAGATCTCGGTGTCCGGATCGAGCACCGCGGCCCTGCTCAGGCCGGCAGTGACCATGAGCAGAGCCATGTCGCCGACGACCTTCGAGGTCGGCGTCACCTTGACGATGTCGCCGAGCATCTCGTTGACCTCGGCGTAGGCGCGCGCTACCTCCGGCCAGCGCGCCTCGTCGATGCCGAGCGAACGGGCCTGCTCGCGCAGATTGGTGTACTGCCCGCCGGGCATACCGTGCACGTAGACCTCCGAGGCGCCGGCACGAACGTCCGCCTCGAACGCGACATAGTTCTTGCGCACCTGCGCCCAGTAGTGCGAGATCGTGCGGATGTGATCGGTGTCCAGCCCCGGATCGCGCGCGCCGTAGCGCAGTGCCTCGGCGATCGAGCCGAGATTGGGCTGCGAGGTCAGGCCGCTCATGGAGTCCATCGCCGCATCGACCGCGTCGGCGCCAGCAGCGATGGCCGCAAAGACACTCGCGGCGCCAATGCCACTGGTGTCGTGCGTGTGAAAATGCAATGGCAGCCCGGTCTCGTCCTTGAGCGCCTTGACCAGATCATAGGCCGCGCGCGGCTGGCACAGGCCCGCCATGTCCTTGATGCCCAGTATGTGCGTACCGGCGGCTTTGAGCTCGCGTCCAATCCCCAGGTAGTAATCCAGCGTGTACTTGCGTTCGCGCGGACTGCTCAAATTGCCGCTGTAGCAGATCGCGGCCTCGCACAGCCGACCGCTCTCGCACACGGCGTCGATCGCCACGCGCATGTTTTCGACCCAGTTGAGCGAATCGAAGATCCGGAACACATCGATGCCGCTGGCGGCGGCCTGCTGCACGAAGTAGCGCACCACGTTGTCCGGATAGTTGGTGTAGCCGACCGCATTGGCCGAACGCAGCAGCATCTGCAGCAGCAGGTTCGGCATCGCTTCGCGTAATTTTGCGAGGCGCTCCCAGGGATCCTCTTTCAGAAAGCGCATCGCCACATCGAAGGTCGCGCCGCCCCAGCATTCCACCGAGAACAACTGCGGCAGCAACGCCGCATAGGCGGGTGCAACGGCCGCCATATCGATCGTGCGCATGCGCGTGGCGAGCAGCGATTGATGCGCATCGCGCATGGTCGTGTCGGTCAACAGCACACGCTGCTGAGTGCACATCCATTGCGCGAAGCGTTCGGGTCCGAGCTCAGCGAGCCGCTGCTTGCAGCCGCTCGGCGGGGCGCCGGCGGCGAGGAGCTCGGCAGGCAGGCGCGGCGCACGCACCGGCGTGGGCCGCTCGGGTCGCGGCCGGCCGAGCACTTCGGTGTTGCCGTTGACGACGGTGTCGGCCAGGTAGGTCAGGATGCGCGTGGCGCGGTCGCGCCGTTCGGGCGAGGAGTACAGCTCCGGGGTCTCGTCGATGAAGCGGGTGGTGTATTGCCCGTGCGCGAAGCGAGGATGCGTGATGATCTGATCCAGGAAGCGCAGGTTGGTCGCGACCCCGCGCACACGAAACTCCCACAGTGCCCGGTGCATGCGCGCGATCGCCTCCTCGGGCGTCGCGGCCCAGGTCGTGACCTTGACCAACAGCGAATCGTAGGAGCGCGTGATCACGGCGCCGGCGTAGGCCGTGCCTGCGTCCAGTCGCACGCCAAAGCCGGCCGGGCTGCGATAGGCGGTAATGCGGCCGTAGTCGGGAATGAAATTGTCGTATGGATCCTCGGTCGTGATCCGGCACTGCAGGGCGTGCGCGCTCAGGCGAATCTGGCTCTGCGGCGGCACATAGCAGCCCGGCTCACCGATGCGCTCACCGTCAGCGATGCGAAGCTGCGCCTTGACCAGGTCGATGCCGGTCGCGCACTCGGTCACCGTGTGTTCGACCTGGATGCGCGGATTGACCTCGATGAAATACAAGGCGCCGCTGTCGGCATCCTGCAGGAATTCGACCGTACCGGCGTTGCAGTAGTGCGCGGCGCGACCGATTCGCAGTGCCAGCTCGCACAGCGTGGCGCGCTCGGCGTCGCTGAGAAAAGTGGCCGGCGCGCGCTCGACAACTTTCTGATTGCGCCGCTGCACCGTGCAGTCGCGCTCGTACAGATGCACCAGATTGCCATGCGCATCGCCCAGGATCTGCACCTCGACGTGACGCGCGCGACGCACGAGCTTCTCCAGGTACAGCTCATCGTTGCCGAAGGCTGCTTTGGCCTCGCGTCGCGCCACCGGCAGCAGTTCGGCGAGCTGGGCATCGCTCTCGATCACGCGCATGCCGCGTCCGCCCCCGCCCCAGCTCGCCTTGAGCATGACCGGGTAGCCGACCTGGTGCGCCAAGCGCGCGCATTCGGTGAGATTCAACGGCAGTGGCGGGGTCGCCGGCATGACGGGCACGCCCGCGGCTATGGCCAGATTACGCGCCGCGATCTTGTTGCCCAGCTCCCGCATGCTGGCCGCGCTCGGGCCGACGAAAATGATGCCGGCGGCCGCGCATTGCTGCGCAAATTCCGGGTTTTCGGACAGAAAGCCATAGCCCGGATGGATCGCATCGACGTTGCTTTCGCGCGCTATGCGCAGGATTTCCGGGATATCGAGATAGGCCTCGATCGCCCCCTTGCCTTCGCCGACCAGATAGGCCTCGTCGGCTTTGGTTCGGTGCAGACCAAAGCGATCTTCCTGCGAATAGATGGCGACCGTGCCGATGCCCAGCTCGTTCGCCGCCCGCATGACCCGGATTGCGATCTCGCTGCGATTGGCGATCAGCAGCCGGCGAATCCTGGTGAGCACTTAAGGGCCTCGCATGCGACGCGCGATCGAATTCTAGTCTGCCAGATAAGCGGCCAGATAGTCCTCGAAGCTGCCCTGGCGCGCCGCCTCCACCGCCGCGGCTTCGTCCAATGATTGCTCGACTTCCTGCTCGAACTCGCGCTCGCGCACCAGCTCGATCGGCACCGCGTCCAGACAGTATTCCTTGTGCGCGCGCGAGTAGCGCAATGCGAGGGCCTCGAAGCTCTCGCCGTGTTCGCGCAGTTCTCGCAATAGCCGCGCCGAGGGCGTGTGCTCGACATCCGTGAGCTTGAGCCCCTGCTCGCGCAGCGCGAAGCTGTAGGGCCGGCCCGGATGCGAAGCATC
This sequence comes from Steroidobacteraceae bacterium, assembly GCA_049513435.1. GTDB lineage: Bacteria > Pseudomonadota > Gammaproteobacteria > Steroidobacterales > Steroidobacteraceae > FEN-1191. Next base: position 13,998 of record JBEKWD010000009.1, read on the forward strand.
CAGCAGCTCGCAGATTCCCTGCATCGAATCGAGCAGCTCCGTGGCCCAGCTCTGCAGCGCAATGCGCCGCCGGTCGCGCTCGAGTGTGAGCCCCGGCTCGCGGCCGCGTCGCGCCACCAGCAGATGATTGCGCTCGATCTCTTCCTCCTCGTCGGTGCCGATCGGCGGGCTGTCCTTGAACAGCAGCACTATCAGCAGCGCCTCGAGGAAATACAGCTTGCGCAGATTCACGCCGACCGGGTCGAAGGCGCTGTTATCGAGCGCTCGCACCTCTACGTATTCAACGCCGGCTCGCGCCAGCGCATGCGCTGTGCGCTCACCCGCCCGCAACGTGTGCTTCGGGCGCACATAGCTGTAATACTCGTTCTCGATCTGCAGCGCATTGGCGGACAGCTGCTGGTATTCGCCGCCGGCCTTCACGCCCAGGGCAGCGAACGGCGGATGCGGGGTTTTGATCGCGCGGCGCAGATCGCGCAGATACTCTTCCAGGCTGTTGACCGAGACCGCGACCGCGCTCTGGCTGCGGTTGCGATAGCCCAGATCGCTCATGCGCAACGACGTGGCATACGGTCCGATCAGCGTCTCGGCGCCGAGCCTCTCGAGTCCGTGGTCGGGGCGATCGCGCAGAAACGAGCGGCACAGGGCCGGGGTGGCGCCAAACAGATACGATACGATCCAGCCGTGCCGGCGGTAATTGCGCAGCAAATCGAAATAGCGCGCCGAGCGGAACTCCTGCTCGGCGTTATGGCTCTGGCAGATCTCCGCAAACATCGGCCAGAACGCCGCGGGCACCGAGTAATTAAAATGCACGCCGGAGATCGCCTGCATCATGCCGCCGTAGCGCACTTTGAGCCCGTGACGGTAGATGAACTTCACGCGCCCCTGGTGCGACGGCCCGTAGCGGGCGATCGGCACGTCCTCATCGCTGCGCAATTCGCAGGGCATCGAGCTGGCCCATAACAGCTCCTCGCCAATGCGCCGGTAGACGAATTGATGCAGATCGCGCAGGTAGTCGAGCAGTGCGGCGTTATCGGTGAAGGTCGGCGTGACCAGCTCGATGAGCGCTTCGGAAAAGTCGGTGGTGATGTGCGGATGGGTCAGCGCGGCACCGAGCGAAGGCGGATGCGGGGTCCGGGCGATATGACCCGTGGCGTCCACGCGCAGCGATTCACGCTCCAGGCCCCGGCTGCCGCGCGCGAGCAATTGCTGTTCGCGGCTGTTGCTCAGCGACGCCAGACGGCGCTCAAATACGCGATCGACGCCTGCAGCGCTCATCCATCCTCCACCTGTAGGTTCGGGCGTGGCATCCTATCAGCCTCGTCGGCTAAAGAGCGCTCAGCTCACCGGAGGCGGACATGTTGATTGGAACCAGTACGCAGCGTGTTGCAATTCTCGGCGGGGTGCGCACACCATTCGCGCGCGCGAACGGCGCCTATTCCGGAACCGACAACCAGGAACTGCTCACCGCCGCGCTGCGTGCGCTGGTCGAGCGCTTTCATCTGCAGGGCGAGCGGCTCGGTGACGTGATCGCCGGCGCGGTCATCAAGCACACCAAGGATTACAATCTTACGCGCGAAGCGCTTCTGTCCACGGAGCTCGATCCGCAGACCCCCGGCCTGGATGTGCAGCGCGCGTGCGGCACGAGTCTGGAGGCGGCGATACTGATCGCCAACAAGATCGCCCTGGGCCAGATCGATGCCGGTATCGCCGCGGGCGTCGATGACACGAGCGATCCACCGGTGGTCTACCCGCGCTCCTACCAGCGCCTGTTGCTCAAGAGTCTCATGGGCCGCACTGCGAGTCAGCGACTGCGCCCCTGGCTCGGATTGCGGCCGGCCGATCTGCGCCCCGTGCTGCCGGCCGTGGTCGAGCCGCGTACGGGACTATCGATGGGTCAGAGCTGTGAGCTCATGGTCCAGACCTGGAAGATTTCGCGCGAAGCGCAGGATCGGATTGCCTATGAGAGTCACATCAAGGCCGCGGCCGCCTGGCGCGAGGGCTTTTATGCTGATCTGGTCAGCCCCTTCCACGACCTCAAAGCCGACAACAACATCCGCAGCGACACCTCGCTCGAGAAGCTCGCCAAGCTTAAGCCCGTGTTCGATTTGACCGGCGGCGGCTCGCTCACGGCAGGCAACAGCACGCCGCTGACGGATGGCGCCGCAGCCTTATTGCTCGCCTCGGAGCGCTGGGCGCTGGCGCATCAGCTGCCGGTACTGGCGTGGCTGCGCGCCGGCAAGAGCTGGGCCGTGGATTTTGCGACTCGCAAGGAAGGACTGCTCATGGCGCCGGCCTACGCCGTCTCCTCGATACTGAGCGACACGGGGCTGAGCCTGCAGGATTTCGATTACTACGAGATCCATGAGGCGTTCGCGGCCGTGCCCTTGTGCCTGCTGAAGGCCTGGGAATCCCCTGAGTACTGTCGCGAGCGGCTCGGCCGCGACGCCCCGCTGGGCACGATCGATCTGAGCCGGCTCAACGTCAAAGGCGGCAGTGTCGCCATCGGGCACCCGTTTGCTGCCACGGGTGCGCGCATCCTGGCGACGCTGGCCAAGGTGCTCGCGGCCGATCCTACGGCCAAGCGCGGCCTGGCATCGGCCTGCACGGCGGGTGGCATGGGCGTGACCGCGATCCTCGAGCGCGCATGAGACTTCCTGTGTCAACCTCGACGTTAGGCAGCAATCAAGAAAGGCTTAGCTCCGTTGTGCTGAGTGGGTTGATAGAGGGTTCTATCGGCCCAGATTCGCCACAGGACGCGGGCCCAGGCGCGCGCAAGGATGCGTATAGCGTGGGGGTGCCGGCAGCCGCGATATCTAGCTCTGGCGTAGATAGCTTTGGCCCACGCGCACCCGTGTCGCGAGTTGTCGGCCCAAGTAGTGATGGCGCGACGCAGTTGATGATTGCAGGCCCATCGGAAGACGACGGCTTTGGTTTTACCGCTTTGATGGGTGACGGGTGCCAGACCGGCCTCGGCTGCCAACTGATCGGCGGTGCAGAAGCGTTCGCGAACATCGCCGAGCTCGGCGAGGATCTGCGCGGCGTTGAGTCGGCCGGCGCGCGGCAAGGACATCACGATCTGGCCGTCGGCCAGCTGTGCGACTTCGTGCTCGATACGCGAGGTAATGCGGGCGATCTCGCTCACCAAACTCGAGAGGATGCGTGCCAGGGCGCGCACGAGTTCACTTTTGGCTTCCGTTTCGGCGGCGCCGGCGTGTCCCACGGGAGCCTCCCGCAAGCGCTTGAGCAGTGCGCTGACCGGTTGCCGGCCGCTGTACTGTTCGACGGCAAGAAAACCGGCGAGGCGCTTCTCGCCCAACCGTGCGGCGCTCGCCGGGGTCGGATAGCGCTCGATGAAGGCCAACGAGATGGACGAGTCGATCTCTGCGAACATGGTGCAAGCGCCTGGCCAGAAGCTCTCGAGAAGCGCACGCAGCTGGTTGGCCAGCGAGACGCGCTGTGCAACCAAGTCATCGCGGGTGCGCACCAGAGCGCGAAGTGCCTGGATGGCATCACTGACCGGCGCGAGCGCACGGAAGCGATGTCCATCGGTACGCAGCACATCGGCGAGAAGGTAGGCATCGCCCAGGTCATGCTTGCCCCCGGCAGCGCGGTAACGCGGGCGGCACGCCTTAGCCACGTTCGGATGGATGGGCACAACCTTCAAACCCGCTTGCAGCAGCGTGTCGACGAGCAGCCCCGAGGGCCGCTCAATGGCGATCGGCAATGCTGCATCAAAGCGCTGCAACCGTTGGCACAACGAGCTCAAACCTTGCGCATCGTGCTTAACCTGCATGGCCAGGCTGATCTTGCCAGTCTCATCGACGACACAGACCGCATGCTCCGAGCCACCCCAATCAATACCGGCAAAATAGCTCATAGACAACCTCCAGTGGTTCACAATGTCCGTGTCGGGAGGTCCTGCGGGTTGCTCACTGACTGGCGCTCTGGGCGGCTACCCTTGGCGCATCTTCCTGTAGCCCGTAGAGACCTCCCGGCACCCGTCGTGCCGCAGTCTCATGCGGGCCATCGAAGTGGCCAGCCGACTAGGCAGTCACGACAGGTACACGGAAGAGAGAGGACTACCCCTTCCAGCACTTCCTCTCAACCTGTACAGGTACACCAGTGAGCCGCGCTGATGGCTCGCGACGGTCATACGTTCAGCACCTATATCGCCAAGCCTGCGGGCAAGGCGCGCGGCGGCAGCATCATCGTGCAGGAAATCTTCGGGCTTACGGATTTTATCTGCCGCACGGCTGATCGCTGCGCTGCCGATGGCTACCTGACGCTCGCACCCGCACTGTTCGACCGGGTCGGACGCGACCTGGTGCTCGGTTATTCGCAGCAGGACATTGAGCAGGGTCGTGGCTTGAGCATGCAGATCGATACCGCCAAGGCGCTGCTGGACATCGCCGCGGCGGCAGCCGTGACACGGCACGTCGGAAAATTGGCCGTGATCGGCTTCTCCTGGGGCGCTCGCCTCGCGTGGACGGCAGCCAGTGAGCTGTCCTTCAGCGCCGCGGTGTGCTACGACCCCGAAGCCCTGGAGCAGGCGCTGCCGAAGACACCCAGGTGTCCGACGATGCTGCATATTGGCGCCGCGGACGCATCGATATCGGCGAGCGAAATCGAGCGTGTGCGCATGGCTTTCCCCCGGGGCAGCTATCATCTGTACGAGGGCGCGGGCCATGACTTCAGCAACGAGGATCGCCCCGATTGCTACGACGCTGAGGCGGCCGCACTCGCCAGGCAGCGCACCGCGGCCTTCATGGCGCAATACGTTGGCTAGCAGCGCGCGCGCGCGCGGAGCACGCGCGACGCCTTAGAGCGAGCGCAGCGTCAATGTGAGCTCTGCGCACCCTATCGCCGGCGGCAGCATCGCGGCGCTGCTCGTCAATACCGGTACGCCCACCGCGCCGCGCAGCGCCGAGGTAGGCCGCTTCCTGCGCCGTTTCCTGTCCGATCCGCGCGTGATCGAGCTACCGCGGTGGTTTTGGCTGCCATTGCTGTACGGTCTGGTGGTGCCGTTGCGCGCCCCACGCAGCGCGGCTCGCTACCGCGAGATCTGGCGCGAGGAGGGCTCACCGCTGCTGCTCTACAGCTCGCAACTGCGCGCGGCGATCGAGCGTGAGCTCAACGCCGCGCGGCGCGGCATTCAGGTCGAGCAGGCATTTTTGTATTCCCCGCCCTATGTCGGGCAGGTGCTCGAGGTGCTGCGTGCGGCCCGCGTCCGGCGCCTGATTGTGCTGCCGCTGTATCCCCAGGCGAGCGGCACGACCACGGGGGCGGTCTACGACCAGGTCGCGCGCGGCCTGCGCGCCTGGCGCTCGCTGCCCGATTTGCGCTATATCGGCCAGTACTGCGCCGAGCCCGACTATCAGGCCGCTTTGCTCAACGCCGTGAAAGATCACTGGCGCATACATGGCCGCGACACGCATCTGCTTATGTCCTTTCACGGTATCCCGGAAAGCTACGTGGCGCGCGGGGATGCCTACGCCGAACAGTGCCGCCAGAGCGCAGCGCAGCTGGCCGCAGCACTCGACCTTGAGCCGCAGGCATGGAGCCTGAGCTTTCAATCTCGCTTCGGCGCGAACCGCTGGCTCGGGCCTGCGACTGAAAGCACGCTGCGCGACTTGCCGCGACGCGGGCAGCGCAAGCTCACGGTGATCTGCCCCGGCTTTGCCGTCGATTGCCTCGAGACGCTCGAGGAGATCGATCTGAGCGGGCGCAGGATTTTCATGGCTGCAGGCGGCGAGCGCTTTGAATACATCAGCGCATTGAACGCTCGCGCCGATCACGCGCGTGCGCTCGCACAGCTGATTCTGCGCACCTGCAGCGGCTGGCCGCTCGCCTAAGGCACCGCATGTTCGGCCGTTTTCTGGAGCTCGGGATCGCAACGCCGGACATCGCCGCGTCGGTGCAATTCTATGAGCGCCTCGGCTTCACGCAGTTATTGACCGGCGATGCCTGGCCGCACCGCTACGGCGTGCTCAGCGACGGGCGCATCAGCCTGGGGCTGCATGAGCGCGCCATGCCAAGTCCCTCGCTGTGTTTTGTGCTGCCCGATCTGGCGCGCGCCCGTACGCGGCTGGCCCTGACGCATATCGAGCCGGAGCTCGCGCATCTGGATGAGGAGCGCCTGCACGAGCTGCGCCTGCGCGACCCAGCCGGGCAGGCCATCACGCTGCTCGAGGCGCGCACGTTCTCGCCGGCGCCGCCGGGCAGCACCGCGGAATCGTTGTGCGGTTATTTCTCGCACCTGAGCCTGCCGCAACCGGACTTCAAGCCAGCCAGGCGTTTCTGGGAGAGCGCGGGGATGGTCGCATTGCCGCCAGTCAGGCAGCCCTATGCGCACGTGCCATTGACCAGCGATGCGCTCAACCTGGCCTTCCACCGGCCCTCGCTGTGCGAATCGGCGCTGCTGGTTTTTGAGTGCGAGCAGCTGCCGCGCCAGCGTGCCCGGCTCGCCGAGTTGAATATCGCGCTGTCGCAGAAATCCCCGCGCGCGCCCAACCGGGCCTCGGTGCTGATCGAGGCCCCCGAGGGCACGCTGCTCTGGCTGCTCGGCCCCCAGAGCTGCAGTGGCATTTCAGACCTAGCTGCGCTCGGCGATCAGGCGGTAGCTCACGTGCATGCTCTCGGCCACGCGTAAAGCGCC
>JBEKWD010000010.1:0-18448 GCA_049513435.1 Steroidobacteraceae bacterium
AACAGGACTTCAGAATCGCTCTCCAGTTCCGCGGATGACTCGCCGCGCCGCGCACGCTTATCGCCGCGCACCTCGAACAAATCCGCGAAGTCGGATGCAAACCGCAGCGAAAGGCGCACCTGCAGCGGATGGTCACTGAAATTTCGCACCAGCACACGCTCACAACAGGCGCGGTCCCAAATGAACTTGATGCGGTGGACATGAATCTGCTCACGGCGCAGCGCAATCTGACCGCCGATCAACAGATCGGGATTGCTCAGATCCGCACTGAACACGGCGTTGTCGTCCTGGGTCATGGAGCTCAGCAACAGCGGTCGGGATTCCTCGAGCAACAACTGAAACTGCGAGAGGATGCGTGTATCGCGGTGATATAGTCCCTCGGAGTTGCCGGGCTCGCCGCCGATGTCGCCACGGTGATCGAAGACGGCGAAGGTATCGCCATATTTCAATGTAAGCGTGCGCCGTTCCTGCAGGTTTGCACTTGCGGCAATCGCGTAGTGCGGCGCGGCATCGGCCGAATGAGCCGTAGTCTCAGGCAAAGAGCTTGTACTCACGCGGGCCTCGCTAGGGTTGTAAAACTTTCAGTGCGCAGTGCTGGTGGTCTGTGCTGGTCAATTCTGCAGTGGCCGTGGAAGAACAACAACGTCAGTCTCTCTCTGGCAACGGTTTGCGATTTTTTAGGGTAAGTTAGTCACTAGAATTATTGCTCCCAGTGAGGAAACAGGTCATGAGAATTGCACAGGTCGCGCCGCTGATCGAAGCCGTCCCCCCGAAGTTATACGGCGGCACCGAACGCGTCGTTGCCTACCTCACGGTTGCGTCTAGATCCGACCGTCAAGGATTACTTCGCACCGATCTTCATGGAACTGGAAATCGTCGCGCGCCGTGCGCACGAGTTCGACATCATTCACTCGCATCTGGATTACTTCGGATATCCACTGCTGCAGCGTGTGGGGGTGCCTTCGCTCACGACGCTGCACGGACGGCTCGATTTGCCGGAGCTGCCGGCCCTGTACCAGCTGTACGACGACGTGCCCGTGGTCTCCATCTCCGATTCGCAGCGTGCCCCGCTGCCGCAAGCCAACTACATCGCCACCGTATTGCATGGTCTGCCACAGAATTCGCTCTCGGCGGGCTCCGGAGACGGCCGCTATCTGGCGTTTCTGGGACGTATCTCACCGGAGAAAGCCCCGGATGCGGCCATCCGCATCGCTACGGCCGCGCGAGTGCCGCTCAAGATTGCGGCCAAGATCGATCGCGTTGACGAGGAATATCACAAAAACACGATCGAGCCCTTGCTGTCTCACGGTGACATTGAATTCATCGGTGAAATTGCCGAGCACCAGAAGAATGAGTTTCTTGGGCGCGCGGCGGGGCTACTATTCCCGATCGCGTGGCGAGAGCCCTTTGGGTTGGTCATGATCGAAGCGATGGCCTGCGGCACGCCGGTGATCGCATTCAATTGTGGATCCGTGCCAGAGGTGATTGAGGACGGAGTGACCGGATTCATCGTCGACAACGAAGAGCAAGCCATCGAGGCGGTAGGCAAGATCGGCACACTCAGCCGCACTGCAATCCGAGCCGAATTCGACCGCCGATTCACTGCGCATCACATGGCCCAGAACTATCTGAAGTTGTATTCCAAGCTGACCAAGAGCCAACTCGCCGCAATTCGAGCGTAGCTCGAAGCTCATCGCGCTTCAGTGGCTGGGCTGCTCGGCCGGTAAATCGAACACCAGGACCTCGGCTGCCGCGCCCTCGTGAAATTCCAGCGTCGTGCCGCCGGAGATCTTGAGCGCATCACCCGCCTCCAGAGGCGTGTCATTGATGCTCAGTGAACCACGAGCGATATGCACATAGACCTGGCGTGCGGTCCCAACGCTCAGAGAGGTGCGCTCCTCGCCATCAAAGAGTCCCGCGTAGAGCTTCACGTCCTGGTGCAACGAGACTGCGTCTTGCTCCCCTTCCTGGGATGCCACCAGTCGCAACTTGCCGCGCTTCTGGCTCTCGTCAAAGTGCTTTTGTTCATAGCTGGGCGCGATTCCGGTGCGGGAAGGGCGGATCCAGATCTGCAGGAAGTGCACGGGCTCGCTCGCCGACGGGTTGCGCTCGCTGTGCATAACACCGGTGCCTGCGCTCATACGCTGCACGTCGCCCGGAACGATTACGGAGCCTGTCCCCAGTGAATCCTTGTGCTCGAGCTGGCCCTCGAGCACATAGCTGAGGATTTCCATGTCCCGGTGCCCGTGCATGCCGAAGCCGCTGCCGGGAGCTACCCGATCCTCGTTGATGACCCGCAGCACGCCGAATTCCACGTGCTCGGGATCGTAATAGTCGGCAAATGAAAAGGTATGCCGCGAGCGCAGCCAACCGTGGTCAGCCAGTCCGCGCTCATCGCTTCTTCTGAGTTCCCACATGATTCGTACCTCTTAAGTTCTGGAGCGCAGGATAAGATCTATTTATTGGAAGATAAATAGGATAAATTCGCTCAAAGCATTCGAGAAAATCGATAGATTGTGCTTAAACTACCAAAGACCTCTGCTGATCAATGGGTTGCGCTTGCAGCCGTAGTCGATAACGGCGGCTTTGCTGCCGCGGCGGAAGCACTTGATCGCAGCCAGTCGGCTGTGAGCTATCAGGTCAGTCAGCTGCAACGCGCGCTGGGTTGTCGGCTGCTTGAGCTGCAAGGCCGCCGGGCGGTGCTCAGCACCCAGGGTGAGGTGCTGCTCGCACGCGCGCGCGATCTGCTCGAGCAGTGGCATGCGCTCGAGAGCTATGCGCACAGTCTTGCGCGCGGTTTCGAAGCCACGCTCAAGCTGGTCGTGGATGTCGCCTTTCCGCGCGCGCGCCTGTTGGCAGCGCTCGAGGTATTCCAGACTCGCTGTCCACAAACGCGGCTCGATCTGAGCGAGGCTGTGCTCTCGGGCGCGGAAGAAGCCATTGTCGATGGAGCGGCCTACGCTTCAGCCGACGTCGTCGTGACATCGCGCGTTCCGAGCGGCTTTCTCGGTGACTGGCTCTACGAGACCGTATTCCTCGCCTGCGCGAGTCCGTCGCATCCATTGCACGCGCTCGGTCGCAGCCTCACTGCGCATGACCTCGAGCAGCAGCAACAAGTGGTGCTGCGCGATTCGGGCGAGCGCGCGCCGCGCGATGAGGGCTTTCTGGGTGCGCAGACGCGCTGGACTGTCGGTAGCCTCGAGGCTTCGGTCGCGATCGTTGAGGCGGGGCTCGCATTCGCGTGGTTGCCCGAACATGCGATCGCCGCGTCCCTTGCGGCGCATCGCTTGCAGGTGTTGCCGCTGCAAGCGGGCGCCAGTCGCAACGTACCGCTTTATATCGTGCTCGTGCAGCCGGCGCGGGCGGGTCCGGCCGCTCAGGCGATGCTCGAGCTGCTTCACCGCCATGCGCTAGACGGCGCTGATGCCGCATCGAGCTGATGCAGCTACCCCAGACGCGCATCGGCCCATTCGATCCAGTGCTGCACCGGTATGCGAGCGGCGCTCGCCAGGTGACTGATGCAGCCGATGTTTGCGGACAGGATCGTATCGGGCCCGGATGCAAGCAACGCCGCGAGCTTGCGGTCGCGCAATTGATTGGCGAGCTGCGGCTGCAGCAGCGCGTAGGTGCCCGCCGAACCACAGCACAGATGACTCTCGCTGAAGGGCAGCACTTCGGCGCCGGATGCCTGCAGCATGGCCTCCACGACGCCACGGATCTTCTGCGCGTGCTGCAGCGTGCAGGGCGGATGGAACACCAGCCGTGCGCCCTTGCCCCGCTGCGCGAGCAATGGCGTGAGCAGGGCGGGCAGCAGTTCAGCGACATCGCGCGTTAGCGCGCTCACTCGTGCCGCCTTGATCGCGTAGTGCGCGTCATGGCGCAGCAGGTGTGCGTACTCGCGCACCATCGCGCCGCAGCCCGATGCATTCATGACCAGCGCCTCGGCGCCGGCCTGGATATGCGGCCACCAGGCGTCGATATTGCGCTTGGCGTGCTCGAGTGCGCCGGACTGGTCGCTCAGATGATGGCGGATCGCGCCACAGCAGCCGGCGGCAGCTGGCACGAGCAATTCGATGCCAAGCGCGTCGAAGACTCGCGCCGTGGCGGCGTTGATATTCGGGGACATCGCCGGTTGCACGCAGCCGGCGAGCAACAGCATTTTGCGCGCGTGTTGGCGCCGCGGCCACGCACCGGCGGGGCCTGCGCGCTGTATCTTGTGCTGCAGAGCCGTTGGTAGCAGCGGTCGCAGCCAACGCGCAAGCTTCAGTGCCGGTGCGAACAGCGGGCCAGAGCAGACCTCTTTGATCCCCGTGCGCCACAGACGCGATCGCAGCGATCGCGCGACGCGCTCGTCCACGACCCGACGGCCGATGTCGACGAGCCGACCATATTGCACGCCCGACGGACAGGTGGTCTCGCAACTATTGCAGGTCAGACAACGATCCAGGTGTTGCTGCGTTTTGGTCGTCGGCTCTACGCCCTCCAGCACCCGTTTGATCAGGTAGATGCGTCCACGCGGTCCGTCGAGCTCATCGCCCAGCAATTGATAGGTCGGACAGGTGGCCGTGCAGAACCCACAGTGCACGCATCTTTGCACGATCGCAGCGGCCTCGGCGCCAGCCGGGCTGTCCTTGATGAAATCAGCCAGCTTGATCTGCATGGTCGCTCTTACAGGAGCATGCGACCGGCATCGAATATGCCGGCCGGATCGAAGTGCTCGCGCAGGCGCTTGTGAATCCCGGCCAGCGCTGGGCTCAAGGGCGTGAACACGCCCTGGCTGCGATCGCCGCCGCGGAATAAGGTCGCGTGGCCACCCAGAGCCAGCGCTCGGCTACGAATCTCAGCGGCAGGGCGCGGCGAGCGAAGCCAGCGAAGCGCGCCGCCCCACTCGATCAGTTGTGCATCATCGAGCTTCACGGGCTCAGCCGTGGACGGCAATGACAAGCGCCAGAGCGGCGCACTGCCCAAGAAAAACGCGTCAGTGTGCTCCTTGACTGCCTGCCAGAATGCTGCCGCGTCGCTCTGCGGGATGGCCTCGCCAGGTAAGCGGTTGCGCGCGGCGTTCACCGCGGCGGCCGATCCGGACAGGCGCAGGCTCAGTATCCCGCGTTGCCACGCCGAGGCGGAGATCGGCCAGGGCTGCGCACCCCATTCATTGAGTCTGGCCAGCGCCGTAGCCTCATCCATCGGCATGCGCAGCGTGGCTTCCATGCGCGGCTTTGGTACGACCTTGAGCGCCACTTCGATCAGCACCCCGAGTACGCCCATTGAGCCGGTGAGTAAGCGCGCGAGGTCGTAACCGGCAACGTTCTTCATGACCAGGCCGCCACAGGTCAGGAGCTGCCCCTGACCATCGAGCAATTTCGCGCCCAGTACGAAGTCACGCACCCCGCCGTAGCAATAGCCATTTGCGGCGCGTCGCGGTCCCGCAAGTCCGGTCGCGATGCAGCCGCCGATCGTGGCGTGCGCGCCAAAATGCGGCGGCTCGAAGGCGAGCATCTGGCCGCGTTCCTCGAGCGCCGCTTCGAGCTGCGCGAGCGGTGTGCCGCAGCGCACCGCGATCGACAACTCGCTCGGATCGTAAGCCACAATGCCGCGCGCCGCGCGCGGATCCAGCAGCGCCCCATGCGGTGTATTGCCATAGAAGTCCTTGCTGCCCCCGGCACGCACGCGCAGCGGCGAGCGATCGCTGGCAGCGGCGCGGATCTGCTCGCTGATTGCGGCAACTGCCTGATCCATCAAAATCTCGGCAGTTCGGGGAAGCGCTCGGCACCGGAGCGCACTTTCACGCGTCCATATTCGGCGCAGCGATGCAGCGTCGGCACGACTTTGCCGGGATTGAGCAGACCGCTCGGATCGAACGCGTGCTTGACGGCTAGAAAGGCGTCAAGGCTCGCGCGATCGAACTGCGAACACATCTGATTGAGTTTCTCCACACCGATGCCGTGCTCACCGCTGATGGTTCCCCCCAGCTGTACGGTCTGCTCGAGAATCTCCGCGCCGAACTGCTCGGCGCGCGCCACGGAGTCCGGATCCGCGTCGTCAAACAGAATCAGTGGATGCAGATTGCCATCGCCGGCATGAAACACATTCGGACAGTGCAGCCCATATTTGCGCTCCATCGCCTGGATCGCGGTCAGCATCTGGCCCAGGTGGCGGCGCGGAATGGTGCCGTCCATGCAGTAATAGGCCGGCGAGGCGCGCCCCGCGGCAGGAAATGCATTCTTTCGGCCCATCCAGAAGCGCTGGCGCTCGAGCTCGTCGCGCGAAACCTGCAGCCTTGTGGCATGCGCCTCGCGTAACACCGCGCTCATGCGCTCGATTTCGTCTTCGACCTCCTCGGGCGTGCCATCGGACTCGCACAATAGTACGGCTGCCGCCTCCAGGTCATAGCCGGCGTGAGCAAAAGGCTCGACCAGACGCGATGCGGCCTGATCGAGCATCTCCAGCCCGGCCGGAATGATGCCGGCGGCGAGCAGCGCCGCGACCGCGTGGCAGGCGTGAGTCACCTCGGCAAAGCTCGCCATGATGCAACGGGCCAGCTGCGGTGTGGGTACGAGCTTCACTGTCACTTCTGTCGTGACTGCTAGCATGCCTTCCGAACCGACCACGGCGGCCAGTAGATCCAGCCCCGGGCAATCGAGCGCACGGCCACCGAATTCGACTGTCTCGCCCTCGATCGTCAGTGCGCGCACGCGCAGCACGTTGTGTACGGTGAGACCGTATTTCAGACAATGTACGCCGCCGGAGTTTTCAGCGACATTGCCGCCGATCGTGCAGGCTATCTGGCTCGAGGGATCCGGTGCGTAGTACAGACCATGCGGCCTTGCCGCTTCCGATATCGCCAGGTTGCGTACACCGGGCTGGACCGTCGCGGTGCGCGCCTTCGCATCGATATCGACGATGCGATTGAATTTTGCCATCGACAGCAGGACGCCGGCCGAATGAGGTAGCGCGCTGCCCGAAAGCCCTGTACCGGCGCCGCGCGGTACCACCGGCACACGCATGGCGTGACAGAGCTTGAGGATTTGCGCGACCTGGGGTTCCGAGTCCGGCAGTGCCACGATCATGGGCAACTGTCGATACAGGGTCAGACCATCGCATTCGTAGGGGCGCGTGTCCTCATCGCGATAGAGCAGGCACTCGTCGGGCAGTACCGCGCGCAGCGCGGCGGTTACTTCACGCTGTCGTACCGGATCGATTTGCAAAGCTGGGAGCAGAACCGCAAGATTAGCCTAAGCCATCAGAGGCGTCACGAGCCGCGCCAGCAACGAGCCGCGCCGCTCAACTCAAAAGCCCCACCATGGATGCCAGCTGACCCCGAAGGTCAGCATATTTGCGTTGTAGTTGTAGCCAATATTGTCGCCGTTCGTCAGATGGGCCCATTCCGCATTCACGGATGCGCCTCCACCCACATTGGCTTCCAGACCGCCCCCATAGGACACCGCGACGTCATTGGTGTTGAAGGCCGGGTAATTACGGTGCATTTGCGCTCCACCGAGGCCGCCGATCGCGTAGACGGAAACCCAGTGATTAAATGGCAGTATGCCCTTGGCATAGCCGGCATAGATCACATCCGCGTCAGCGTGATAACCCTGATTGTTCGTATTCGTGACGGTGCCGCCGATGCGACCCTCGATCGCCAGGTACGGGCTGAACTGCTGCCCGAAACGGAACATCGCCACGGTGGAGTTCAGTGGCGGGATGCCATCCTCGCGGTAGTACAACTCGCCAACACTGGCGCCGAAATAAGTCCCGCCGTATGGGGATTCGCCATAGCCATAGTCGGCTGCGCCTGCGACCGTCGAAAGCAGCCCAAGCAGGCCACAACCCATTGTTGCAAGTAAAGTTTTCATCGCCGCCGCGCCTCCGCCAGAATTGCAATGCGTAGCCCTTAAATTGCTGCGGGCCTGCCGCAGCGACAAGTGCGCGAAGGATTAATTGACTGTAGGACGCGGAGGAGACCAGCGGTGCGATCTTAGGATCAGCTGCGCGCGAGCGGCTTGCGGGCCCCATTTATGCCAAAGTGTCATATGCCCGACGCTTCAGCCACGGCCACGGATCGCGCCCTCTCCTTATATATATATATGGGCCTCCCGGCCAGCCTCGCGGTTCAGGGGGTCGAGGTCTGCTCCGGCGGGATTGAGGGCATCACGCCGGCCGGTGCGCTTTGCCCCAGCAGTGAATTGATGAGCGGCGGTGCCAATTCGCGCCACTCAACGCCGATGCCTTCGAGGCGCGCGCGCGCGACGAATGCAGGGATGCGATGCAAACTGCTACTACCCGGCTGCGGCTCAAACACGACCGCGATCTCGGCCGATAAGTGCTGCTCGAGCTCGCCGCTGATCCATGCGCCGCTGACGCTCAGATCCAAGATCCGGCCCGCAACGACGCTGGCGGGCGGGACTTCCAGCCGCACGGGGATGTCGACCCGCACGCGCTGGCCCCATCGGTGTTCCATAGGTCTCTCACGCGCGGCGCGTGTGTCGCCGGCAATGGCGAGGCTGCCATATTCGCGCACGCACGACTACTGAAATATTCTCTCGGAGAATCCAATGCCATCCATTCGCCGCATACTGGTCGCCCTCAAGGCGCTTGATGCCAAATCGCTGCCTGCCGTACTCAAGGCAGCGCAGATTGCGCGCGCCTGCGGTGCGCGCCTGGAGCTCTACCATGGGTTGGATCAGCCCATGTACACCGATGTGCTCGGACTCGGTGGCGGGGGCCTGCCGGCGCTGGAAAAGCAGCTGCAACAACGGGCCCTGCGTCGACTCGAGGCGATCGCCGATCGTCTGCGGGCGCACAGCCTGCGGGTTACGGTGGCGGCGGAATGGGATTTCCCCGCCTATGAGGCGATCGTGCGCCGCGCCTTGCGCATTCGTGCGGACCTGATCATCGCCCCGGCGCACGCCGGCCGGCACACGCTGCCTGCGCTGATGCGCCTGACCGATTGGGAGCTTGTGCGCCTGAGCCCCTTGCCGGTGTTATTGATCAAGGATCGGCATGCCTATCGGCATCCTGCCGTGCTCGCCGCGATCGACCCGTCCCACGCGTTTGCCAAACCATTGCAGCTGGACCGAAGCTTGCTGCAGATCGCGCGGCGCGTGAGCACGGGCCTGCGCGGCACATTGCACGCCGTGCACGCCTATGCGCGCCTGTCCAGCGACAATCTGCCGCCCATGGGCATGACGCCCGTGATGCAGATGCAAATCGAGCACGAGAGCGAGCGCAGCGCCCGCGCGAATTTCGAACGTGAGCTGCGCAATAGCCGGATCCCGCGCTCACGTCGTTACCTGCTGGCACGCGACCCGGTCAGTGGCATCGCCCAGGCAGCGCGCACTTGCCGCAGCGCGATAGTCGTCATGGGCGCGGTGTCGCGCTCTGGTCTCAAGCGCCTGCTGATCGGCAACACGGCCGAGCGCATCCTGGATGAGCTGCGCTGCGACATCCTGGTGGTCAAGCCGCCCAGGTTTCGCAACCGCGTGCCACGCGCGACGCGCGGTGTGCAGGTGCTCAGCATGCTGCCCACGGGCGCGGTCGGCTACTATTAAACACCCATGGTGGTATGCCAAATGTGGTAAATGCCAATTGTCGTGCGCTTCGCAGCGTCGTAGAGTTCGCGCAATTGGAGGCCATCGTCATGAATGCACGCGCATCATTGGATCCGCTCTGGTTTTGCGCTCCGTTTGACGAAGCCGAGCGGCGCCGTGCACTGATCGCCGAGTCCGCCTATTTTCGTGCACAGCGGCGCGGCTTTGCGCCTGGACATGAGCTCGAGGACTGGGTGGCGGCTGAAGAGGAAGTGGATGAGATTCTGCGCGGCGGGCGCGATAGCGCGAAGACACCCGCGGCGTTGAGACGCTGAAGCGCCCAGCTTGCGCAGCTCGCGCCCGGCAGCCCGCAGGGCGGTGGGGCCGCTGAACTCATAATGTCCTTGAGCGCACTGCCCGGCACGCTGTTCATAGTGGGCTATGTCGCGAGCGCCCTGGCGGCGTCGCTGCACGCGCTATTGACCAAGCCCGATCCACGCAGTGCCATAAGCTGGATCGCGCTGTGTTGCCTGTTTCCACTGGGCGGCTCGATATTGTACTGGCTCTTCGGCGTCAATCGCGTCGCCACGCACGCGCAGCCGAAAGATCCCGGCGCAGCCGGAGTGAAGCTGATCGCGCCTGGCGCAGGCCCGCTCGCGCAGCTGATGCACACCGGCGATGCGCTGAGCGGAGTCGAGTGCGTGGCGGGCAATAGCCTCGAGCCTCTGCACAACGGCGAAGTCGCGTTCCCGAGAATGTTGCGCGCTATCGCCGAGGCGCGGCACAGCGTATGGCTGGCCACGTATATATTCCAGACCGATCCGGTCGGGCGTGAATTCGTCGCGGCGCTGGCCGCCGCGACCGCTCGTGGCGCGCATGTGCGCGTGCTGGTGGATGGGATTGGCGAATGGTACGACTGGCCGCACGTCGTGCCGGTGCTGCGCCGGGCCGGAGTCACAGCCGCGCGTTTCCTGCCACCACGTCTGCTGCCACCCAGTCTTGCGTTGAACTGCCGCAATCATCGCAAGCTGCTCGTCATCGATGGCACTACGGCCTTCACGGGCGGAATGAATCTGGGTGGCCGCGAGGTAGGCGGCTCTGGCCGCATGTCCGATATTCATTTCGTGCTGCATGGCCCCGTGGTCGCGCAGCTCGGTGAGACGTTTGCCGCAGATTGGCGCTTCGCCACTGGCGAGAGCTTGCAGGCGCCGGTGGCCGCAGGTGCTGCCGGAGAGTCGGTCTGCCGCGTCGTGACCGGCGGTCCTGACGAATCACCCGACAAGCTGTTGCTGCTGATCCTCACCGCTATCGCCACGGCGCAGCGGGAGGTGCAGATCATGACGCCCTATTTCATTCCGCCGCCGGAGCTGATTGCGGCACTTCAGAGCGCGGCACTGCGCGGTCTGGAGGTCTCGCTACTGCTGCCGAGCCATAGCAACCTGCGTTATGTCGATTGGGCCACGATGCACTGGCTGCCGGCTCTGATCAAGCGCGGCGTACAGGTGTTCCTGCAGCAGCCGCCATTCTCACATGCGAAACTGTTTATCATCGATCGGCAATACGCCCAAATCGGCTCGGTCAATGTCGATACACGCAGCCTGCGCCTGAATTTCGAAATCGCCGTGGAAGTATTCTGTGCGGCACAATGCGCGCAGCTCGCGAGCTTTATAAGCGAGCTGCAGCAGCGCGCGGTCAGGCTCACTTGGGCGCAAGCCAGTCGCGTGCCACCTTTGGCTGGCGTGCGCAACAGCCTGTGCTGGCTGATCTCGCCCTATCTATAAACGCGGCGGAATGAAACTCATGGCCACGAGCGCGTCATACCAAATTCGCACAGCCCTTGAGCGCGATGCGGCGCAGATCGCGCACCTGTCGCACGAGCTCGGCTATCCGGTAGCGGAGTCGGAACTGCAGCTGCGGCTCAAGGCATTGCTCGCGAGCGCTCGCGATCTCGTGCTCGTGGCCGCGGGCCCGGAGTCGACGCTGCTGGGCTGGATTGCTGTGGCTTCGCACCTTGCTCTGGAGATCAGTCCGAGAGCGGAGATCACCGGGCTCGTGGTCGGCGCTGCGGCCCGACGCGCGGGTGTCGGACGCGCATTGGTGGGTGCGGCGGAAGCCTGGGCGGCGCAGCAGGGCTTTGGGCTGATCGCCGTGCGCTCCAACGTATTGCGCTCTGAATCCCATCCCTTCTACCAGAGCCTCGGCTATCGTCAGAGAAAGACTCAGCATTACTACGAAAAGACGCTGCCGCGCGCGAGCGGCGGCTAAACCTAAGGTCAGCAGGCGTGCGAGCTTAAGGTTATACCTTATCATTCGAAGGGGGCGCCCTACACCCGCCCAAGCGGAGCATTGCATGGAACTGAAAGATCAGGGGCTGCTCAAGAGCCAGTGTTACATCGACGGCCAATGGGTCGGGGCCGATAGCGGCGCGAGCCTGTTGGTCGACAATCCGGCCACCGGTGAGGCGCTGGGCTCAGTGCCCAATGTGGGAGCTGCCGAGACACGCCGAGCGATCGAGGCGGCCAACCGCGCGGGACCCGGCTGGCGCGCGCAGACCGCCGATGCGCGTGCCCGCATACTCAAGCGCTGGTATGAACTGATGCTCGCGCACCAGGAGGATCTTGCCCGTCTGATGACCAGCGAGCAGGGCAAGCCGCTCAGCGAATCGCGCGGTGAGATCCTCTACGCCGCCTCATTCATCGAGTGGTTTGCAGAGGAAGCGCGCCGTATCTACGGCGAGACGATTCCCTCGCCATTTCCGAATACGCGCATCGTCGTCACGTGTGAGCCGGTCGGCGTGTGCGCGGCCATTACGCCGTGGAACTTTCCGGCAGCGATGATCACGCGCAAGGTTGCCCCGGCGCTGGCCGCTGGCTGCACGATCATCGTCAAACCTGCGCTGCAGACACCCTTATCCGCGTTGGCGCTCGCGGAGCTCGCCGCACGCGCGGGCGTTCCGCCCGGTGTGATGAACATCGTCGTGGGCGATGCACGAGCGATCGGCGCGGAGCTCACGGGTCATCCGCTCGTGCGCAAATTCACCTTCACCGGCTCGACTCAGGTCGGCCGGTTGCTGGCCGCGCAGTGTGCGCCGACCCTCAAGCGCCTGTCGCTGGAGCTCGGTGGCAATGCGCCCTTCATCGTATTCGACGATGCCGATTTGGATGCGGCGGTGCAGGGCGCCATGGCCTCGAAATACCGCAACACCGGCCAGACCTGTGTCTGTGCGAACCGGCTGCTGGTCCAGGATGGCGTCTATGACGCCTTCGCCGAAAAGCTTGCTGCCGCGGTCTCGCGTCTGAAGGTCGGTAATGGGTTGGAGGCCGGCGTCGAGCAGGGGCCGTTGATCGATAAACCGGCACTGGCCAAGGTCGAGGAGCTCGTGGGCGAAGCCCTCGCACACGGCGCGCGCGCATTGGTGGGCGGGCGCCCACACGCGCTTGGCGGTACCTACTACGAGCCGACTGTGCTGACTAATGTGCGCCCGACCATGCTGCTCGCGCAGCAGGAGATCTTTGGCCCGGTGGCGCCCTTGTACCGCTTTCGCGATGAGGCTGAGGCCATTCGCATTGCCAACGATACCGAGTGGGGTCTGGCTGCCTACTTCTATGCGCGCGACATCGGCCGTGTCTGGCGCGTCGCCGAGGCACTCGAGTGCGGCATGGTCGCCATCAATTCAGGCATGCTCAGCACGGCCGTGGCGCCATTTGGCGGCGTCAAGCAGTCCGGCCTCGGGCGTGAGGGCTCCAGCCATGGCATCGAGGAATTCATCAATCTGAAATACCTGTGCATGGGCGGAATCGGCGGCTAGGTCGCGGGAGCGGCCAGCGCCTGCGCGACCGCCGGGTGCACGAGCTTGCCGCGCACGACATTGAGGCCGGCGGCCAGGCCGCGATCCTCGGCGGTGGCGCGCTCCCAGCCTTTATCCGCCAGCGCGCGCGTGTAGGGTAGCGTCGCATTATTGAGCGCGATCGTGGAGGTGCGCGGTACCGCGCCGGGCATGTTGGTCACGCAATAGTGAATGACGCCGTCGAGCGTGTAGGTCGGTGCGGCGTGCGTGGTGGGCCGGCTCGTCTCAAAGCAGCCGCCCTGATCGATCGCGACATCCACGACAACCGATCCGGGCCGCATGCGCCGGATCATCGCCGCGCTGACCAGTTTTGGCGCGGCGGCCCCAGGCAGCAGGACCGCACCGATCACGAGATCGGCTTCGATCACCGCGCGTTCGATCGCATCCGAGGTGGAAAAGACGGTGCGCAGCGTGCCGTGAAACAGCGCGTCGAGCTCGCGCAGCCGCGCGATCGAGCGATCGATCGCCGTGACATCCGCGCGCAGCCCGTGAGCGATCTGCGCGGCGTTGCTGCCGGCGACGCCCGCACCGATGATGACGACCTTGGCGGGCGCGACGCCGGCTACTCCGCCGAGCAGCACGCCGCTGCCTCCCGTGGCCTGCTGCAGATAATGCGCGCCCACCTGCACCGCCATGCGGCCGGCCACCTCGCTCATGGGTGTGAGCAGCGGCAGGGAGCCGTCGGTTGCGGTCACCGTCTCATAGGCTATGGCAATGCACTGCGATGCGAGCAGCGCTTCAGCCTGGGCGCGATCGGCCGCAAGGTGCAGATAGGTGAATAGCACCTGGTCGCGACGCAACCGGGCGCATTCGGACAGTTGTGGCTCCTTGACCTTCACGAGCAACTGCGCCTCGGCGAAGATTGCCGCCGCATCGGGCGCGATCTGCGCGCCGGCGGCGCGATAATCCTCATCGCTGCAGCCGACACCGCAGCCGGCCCCGGACTGCACCGCGACGGTGTGACCGGCCGTCACCAGCTCGCGCACCGCCGCCGGAACGAGCCCGACGCGATACTCATGCACTTTGATTTCCGTCGGTACGCCGATACGCATCGCTGCCTTCGCCCCGGGTGTGCCCAGTTGCGCCGCAGTCTAGCGCATGCCCGGCGGCGCCGCTTGCCCGGGAGTATTAGTTACAAATGTAGTTACAAATGTAACTAATGTTATAGTTGACACCCCCTTGGCGCCACGTGCTTGCGCGGCAGGAGGCCCGATGTCGCAGCCCAATCCGCTCGGAACCGACGGCTTCGAGTTCGTCGAATTCACCAGTCCAGAGCCGCGCGCGCTCGCCGATGCGTTTGAGGCCATGGGCTTCACGGCCGTGGCACGCCATCGTTCCAAGCACGTACTGCACTATCGCCAGGGGGATGTGGATTTCATTCTGAACATGGAGCCGGGCGGTCAGGCCGCGGAGTTTCGTGGTCAGCACGGCCCGTCGATCAACGCGATGGCCTTTCGCGTGCGCGATGCGGCCCTGGCGCTGCGCCTGGCGGTCGAGCGCGGTGCGCGCGAGGTCCACGGCACGGTCGGCCCGATGGAGCTCAACATTCCGGCGATCGAGGGCATCGGCGGCTCCTATCTGTACCTCGTGGATCGCTACGGTGCGCAGGAAATCTACGACGTGGATTTCGTCGCGCTCGAGGGCAGCGCGCGCAAGGACGTCACGGCGGCCGGGCTCACGCGTATCGATCATCTCACGCACAACGTCGAGCGCGGCAATATGCAGAAGTGGGCGCAGTTCTATGAACGCGTGTTCAATTTTCACGAGATCCGTTTCTTCGACATCGAAGGACAGGCCACGGGCCTGCACTCGAAGGCGATGACGAGCCCGGACGGCAACATCCGCATTCCGCTCAACGAGAGCCGCGACGATAAGTCCCAGATTGAGGAGTTCCTGCACAGCTATCGCGGCGAAGGTATCCAGCACGTTGCGCTCGCGACCGATGACATCTACGCGACGGTGCAGCGCATGCGCGCACAGGGCCTGCGCTTTCAGGACACACCCGAGAGCTATTACGAAATGATCGACGCACGGGTGCCCGGCCATGGCCAGGACGTGGCGCGGCTGCGCGAACTCGGGATCCTGATCGACGGCGCGCCCTTGCAGGGACAGGGGCTGCTGTTGCAGATCTTCACGCAGAATCTGGTCGGTCCGTGTTTCTTCGAGATCATTCAGCGCAAGGGCAACGAGGGTTTCGGGGAGGGCAACTTCAAGGCGCTGTTCCAATCCCTCGAGCTCGATCAGGTGCGTCGCGGTGTGCTGTCACTGGATCGCGGGCATGAGCACTGAGCTGCAATACCAGAGCGGCTTTGGCAATCAGTTTGTGAGCGAAGCGCTGCCCGGGGCGCTGCCTGCGCACAATTCACCGCAGCGCTGTCCCTATGGACTGTACGCCGAGCAGCTCTCGGGCACGGCCTTCACCGCTCCGCGCCACGCGAATCGTCGCTCCTGGCTCTATCGCATCCGACCCGCCGCCGTCCATGGCGCATTCCATAGTATTCCCAGCGGCTTGATCCGCAGCGAATTTGCCGCTGCGGGCGCGCCCCCGGACCCATTGCGCTGGGACCCATTGCCGATTCCAGAGCAGCCGACCGACTTCATCGACGGACTCGTGACCTTCGGCGGCAATGGCAGTGCGGCCGCGCAGCGCGGTTGCGCGATACATCTTTATGCCTGCAATCGCTCGATGCGCACGCGCGCCTGGTACGACGCTGACGGCGAGCTGCTGATTGTGCCGCAGCAGGGCGCACTGCTACTCGTGACCGAACTCGGGCGGCTGCGTGTCGAGCCGCTCGAGATCGCCGTATTGCCGCGCGGCGTGCGCTGCCGGATCGAGCTGCCGGATGGCAGCGCGCGCGGCTATGTGTGCGAGAACTATGGCGAGCCCTGGCGGCTGCCGGATCTGGGGCCAATCGGATCCAACGGCCTGGCCTACGAGCGCGACTTCCTCTCGCCGGTTGCCTGGTACGAGGACAGCGCGGAAAGCTACGAGCTGGTGGCGAAATTCGGCGGTGAGCTGTGGGCCGCGCGCATGGAGCATTCGCCCTTCGATGTCGTGGCCTGGCGCGGCAATTACGCGCCCTGCAAGTACGATCTGCGCCGCTTCAATGCGATCGGCTCGGTCAGCTACGATCACCCGGACCCTTCGATCTTCCTGGTTCTGCAAGCGCGCAGCGCACGCGCGGGTATCGATGAGATCGACTTCGTGATTTTCCCGCCGCGCTGGCTGGCGATGCAGGATACGTTTCGGCCGCCTTGGTTTCATCGCAACGTGGCCAGCGAATTCATGGGACTGATCCAGGGCAGCTACGACGCCAAGGCCGAAGGCTTCCTGCCCGGCGGCGCATCACTCCACAATTGCATGTGCGCGCATGGTCCGGATGCGCAGACCTTCGAGCGTGCGAGCCAGGCCGACACTCAAAAGCCAGAACAGATCACCAATACGATGGCGTTCATGTTCGAGACGCGCTGCCTGATTCAACCGACGCCGCACGCGCTCTCATCGCCGCAGCGGCAGGCGGATTATTGGCAATGCTGGCAGGGTTTGCGCAAGCGCTTTGATCCGCAGCAGCGATGAGCACGCTGCGTTTGAATGAAACGCACGAGCCGGGACTGCGCAGCTGGGTGGACTCGGCCAACGTGCCGGGCCATGACTTTCCGATTCAGAATCTGCCATTCGGTGTCTTTCGCCGGACCGGCAGCACGCAGAGCTTTCGCGGCGGCGTCGCGATCGGGGACTACATCCTCGACCTGGGCGCGGCGCACGATGCGGGGTTGTTTGAGGGCTTGGCAGCGCAGGCAGCCCTGGTCGCCCGCGAGCCGCAGCTCAATGCGCTGATGGCTGCAGGCGAGGGCGCCTGGTCGGCGCTGCGCCTGGCGCTCTCGCGCGTGTTGCAGCGTGGCTCGAGCGCGCGCGCCGCGCTGCAATCCACGCTGCTGGCGCAGCGCGAGGCCGAGTACACGTTGCCGGCCCGGATCGGTGATTACACCGATTTCTACAGCTCGATTTATCACGCCACGGCGGTGGGTCGGCTGTTTCGGCCCAACGAGCCGCTGACGCCGAACTATCGCTGGCTGCCGCTCGGCTATCACGGTCGCTGCTCCTCGATCGCGATCTCGGGACAGGAGTTTGCGCGCCCCTGCGGGCAGCGCTTACGCGCCGGTCAGGAGCAGCCCACACTCGGTGCATCCGAGCGGCTCGACTACGAGCTCGAGCTCGGTCTGTACATCGGTCCGGGCAATGCGCTCGGTACACGCATCGGCATCGATGAGGCGCGATCCCAGCTCTTCGGTGTTTGTCTACTCAACGACTGGTCGGCCCGCGATCTGCAGGCCTGGGAGACGGTGCCGCTGGGTCCGTTTCTAGGCAAGAGCTTTGCGACCACGATTTCGCCGTGGATCGTCACGCTGGAGGCGCTCGAGCCATACCGCTTGCCGTGGACGCGCAGCGCGCAGGATCCGGCATTGCTCTCGTACCTGGACAGTGCGGGGCTGCGTCGCGCTGGCGCACTGGACATCCAGCTCGAAGCCTGGATCCAGACCTCATCGATGCGCGCCTCGGGCATTACAGCGCTGCGGCTCTCGCACACGAGCTATCGCCACGCCTATTGGAGCAGCGCGCAGCTGCTCGCGCATCACACGATCAACGGCTGCAATCTGCGGCCCGGCGATCTGCTCGGTACCGGCACGCAGTCGGGGCCCGCGCCCGAGGAGGCCGGCTCGCTGCTTGAGCGCACCTGCGGCGGCCGTGAAGCATTGCAACTGCCCAACGGTGAGCGGCGCGGCTTTCTCGAAGATGGCGATACGATCATATTGCGCGGTTACTGCGAGCGCGCCGGTGCGGCTCGGATCGGCCTGGGCGAGGTGCTCGCTCGTGTGCTGCCGGCACGCGCTTGAGGCCAGCGATGAGCGCGCGCGCGCGATTGCGGCTGCAGGATTACCTGCCGTATCGGCTCTCGGTCGCCTCCAATGCAGTGTCCAGGCTGATTGCACGCGCTTATGAGCAACGCTTCGGACTGAAGATCCCGCAATGGCGACTCATTGCTGTGCTGGCCGATGAGGGTCCACTCAC
>JBEKWD010000011.1:0-17315 GCA_049513435.1 Steroidobacteraceae bacterium
CGACGCAGATGCTGACGGCAATCGCTCACCCGCCGCATCTCGCGGGAATCTGCCCTGTCGTCACGGCGAGCAACTATCACGAAAACTGGACTTATCAGGGCGGTGCGCTCGAGCAGTGGTTCGACGAGTCCTGGACCACGCAACTGGCAGCGGACACGCTGAATCGGGACGTCGCGAGCCGTACCGATCCGCTCAACGGCATCATGACGCTGCCTGCGGCCGACTATCCATTGCTTCGCCCCAAGCAGAAAGCGCAGGGCAAGACCACCACCCGACTGGCGCCCTATTTGCTCGACTGGCTCGATCATCCGAACTTTGATGATTACTGGAAAAGCATTGCGATCGAGAATCACTATGCCGACATCGCGGTACCTGCGCTGAACATCGCCGCCTGGTACGACATCTTCCAGGGCGGCTCGCTGCGCAACTACATGGGCATCAAGGCCCTGGGCGGCACGGACACGGCGCGTCACGGCCAGCAGTTGATGGTGATTGTGGGCGGTCACGCCGGCAATGGCCCGAAGATCGGTGACGTGGACTTCGGGCCCGGCTCGCATTTTGACGAGGGCGAAACCACGCTGCGCTGGTATGACTATCTGTTCAAGGGCGTGCAGAACGAATTCGCTTCCGGCAAGCCCGTGCACATTTTCGTGATGGGTCTAAATAAATGGCGCGATGAAGACGGCTGGCCGCTCGCGCGCGCGCATATCACGCGCTACTTTCTGCACGCGAACGGCTCTTTGAGCGTGGCATCGCCCGGCGGGGAGAAGCCGGACCAATACGTCTACGATCCGGAAAACCCGGTGCAGACCATCGGCGGACCGCTGTGTTGCAGGCCATTGCCCACGGGCATTGGACCGCAGGACCAGAGGCCCGCCGAGGCGCGCAATGATGTGCTGGTCTATACCTTGCCCGCCTTTGCGAAGGACACCGAAGTCACCGGGCCGATCTCGCTCGATCTCTATGTGAGCAGCTCAGCCGTGGACACCGATTTCACCGGGATGCTCGTGGACGTCTGGCCGAATGGGTATGCGCAGAATCTCACGAGCGGCATTCTGCGGCTGCGATACCGCAATTCCAACGAGAAACCGGAGCTCTCGAATCCCGGACAGACCTATCACGTCACGCTGGATCTATGGGCCACCAGCAATGTATTCCTCGCCGGCCACAAGCTGCGCCTCGAAGTATCCAGCAGTAATTTTCCGCGCTTCGACCGTAATCTAAATACGGGCGAAAACCAGGCGCATTCCACCACTCTGGTCAAAGCGACGAATGTGATTTACCACGACAAGATGCATCCTTCAGCACTGATCGTACCCATCGTGCCGTGAGGCGTATCAACAGGAGCGCGTAGCATGACGATCACGGGCGGATGTATTTGCGGGGCCGTGCGTTACGAGAGCAGTGCCGAGCCGCTCGCCACGCGCGCGTGCTGGTGCCGCTATTGCCAGTACATCGGCGCCGGCAGCGGCACGGTCAACACGTGCTTTCGCACCGATTCCTTCAGCGTGCGCGGTGAGACCCGCGACCATCGCGGCATTGCCGACAGCGGCAATATCATGCATCGCCGCTTCTGTCCGAGCTGTGGGGTGCATTTATTCAGCGAGGCGGAAGTGCGGCCACATCTGATATTTGTACGCGTGGGCACGCTGGACGACCCAAATCTCGTTGCACCGGCAATGACGATCTGGACCTCCGAGGCACCCGCCTGGGCCTGCATCGATGAGGCGTTGCCGCGGCTCGAGCGTCAGCCGCCGCCCGTGGCTTGAGGAGGCAGTGATGCTCCATCAGCGAATGCGCCACCTGCGGGAACGTGGGCCAGCGATGCTCTACGTGGCGCTCGTCTGCATCGTCGGACAGTGCGCTATCGGCGCGGATGTTTATAAGACCGTGGATGCGCAGGGCCACGTCGTGTATTCGGATCGCCCGTTATCGTCGGCCTCCCAGCGGATCACTCTGCAGGTCACGGCGCCGAACGCGCAGGAAGCCGCTCGCCTGACAAAGGAACAGGCGTTGCAAAGTGCACAAGCGTCCCAGGACATGAAAGAGATGCAGCAGACAGCGGCCGATCAGCAGAAACTAGCCGCTGCGGAGGCCCTGCAAAAACAGCGTTGCGATGCAGCCCGCAGTCGCTATGCGGCGTTCGCCGCCGGCGGGCGCTTGTTCAAGACCGATGAACAGGGCAATCGCGCCTATTACACCGATGATGAAATCGCGGCCGAGCTCGCGGCCGCAAAGGCCGCCATGGACAGTGCTTGCCCGCAGTGAGCTGGCGTGGGGCGCGCGCTGGAGGCGTCGCTGCGGCGTTGCTGCTCGCGGTCGGGGCACTGTGCGATAGCAGCGCTCGCGCGGACTCATCCATTTACAAATATCGTGACGCTAACGGCAACCTGATCTATTCCGAGCAGAAGCCCGAATCCGCTAAAACCGAAACCATCAACGTCACGCTCGAGAACAAGGCGCCGCGAATCGACGTCGAGCAAGTCGGTGACGGCGAGCATCTGGAGCTTCGGGCGATCAACGAGTGTCGTTGCGCGGCGGAGTTTGAAGTGCGCCTGCTCGAAGCGCAGAACCTCAAGATTGCCGCGCATACGGTCTATCACGTGGTGCTCGCGCCGCAATCCGAGCAAGCCATCGTGCAGGCGACACACGAGGGCGACGGCGCGCCGAGCTGGCGCTACTCATGGAAGGGGGTTCTGGGCACGCCGGGTGCGCAGCACCGGCCGCACGAGCCCTATCGTGCACCCTTCGCGATCGGCTCGAGCTTTCGGATCACGCAGGCCTATCCGCTGCGCGTCACGCACGACACTTTGGATTCGCTGTACGCCGTGGATATCGCCTTACCCGATGAAACGCCGGTTTATGCAGCGCGCGAAGGTACCGTGATCAATCTGCGTCACGACAGCTTCAGGGGCGCAGCGACGGCGGTGATGCTCGATCAGGCCAACATGATCGAGATTCTCCACGACGATGGCACGATCGGTATGTATGCGCACCTGCACTGGGATTCAGTGCGCGTGCAGCCCGGCCAGTACGTGCATCGCGGCGAATACATTGCGGATTCGGGCGCTACTGGGTTTACGACCGGCGCACACCTTCACTTTGCCGTGCTCAGAAACGCCGGCCTGCAGGCCGAATCGGTGCCGATTCAGTTCAGTGGTCCGGGCGGAGCCGCGATCACGCCGCAAACCGACATGATGCTCACGGCGTATTGAAATGCGCTAGGCGCGAAAGCCGATGCGCGCGTGCGTGCCGTCGCAATAGGGCTTATTCGCGCTGCCGCCGCAACGACACAGCCAGGTCGTCGTAACGCGTGCAACCACGCGCCCGGTACCGGAGGTGATTTCGAGATTGCCGCTGACCTTTAGCGGACCGTCCGGCTGCGGATCGAGCGCGAGTGCACCGTCGCGCACAGGCGGCATATCTATCTTCGGGGCGCTCGCTGGTTCGCCCGTCGCGGTGAAGCCCACCTCGTGATGCGAGCCATCACAATACGGCTTGTTTTTAGAGGCACCGCAACGGCACAGCGTCGCGCGAAAGCCGGAGGGGGCGCCGTTGATCAGCAATGGCGCGTGAATCGCGTAAGGACCGGCTTCGCGGATTACGGCCAAATTGACGGGCGGCGCAGCTTCATCCGGTCGGCCGTCCTTACGCTTATAGCGAATCGCGCCCGAAGGGCACTGCTCTGAGATGGCGACGAGCCGCTCCGGATCGACCGTATCGGGATGCAGCCAGGGACCCTGTACATTGGCGAGGAAAACGGTCGGCGCACCGGTCACGCAAAAACGCGAATGGATACAGCGGCGAGCTTCGAATATCAGCGTGAGCGCGCGGCCGTCGACGGATTCGACGCCATCGACGATGACGTCCGGCTCGCTCGCACCATTCGCACCACTCGCGCCGTTCGCGCCGTTCGCGGCGGAGCTCGTCGCGGTCGCGGCGGTCGTCGTAGAGGCAGTCGCGGCGGGGCTAGTCGCGGCAGCGCCGGCCGTTGCGGCAGGAGTAACTGGGGCGGACAGATCGAAGCCTTTGGCGCCGCGCTGCTGTAGCGCCTGGAAGGCGCGCGCACTGCGAGCGATCCGATTCTCGGCGCTTTCAACGTTGGATTCCGTTGCATCCGATGCCATGACGGCAGCCGCGCTTGCGAGCTCGGAGAGTCTTTCAATGAAGAAGCGACGTGCACCGACGCCGGGTACGAACGCCGCTGCATCACGCAGCGCCGTGAAGGACACGCCGGCGTTGCAATGCGGGTTCGATGGGCCGGCCGGCGATCGCGCGGCGTGTTCGCCGAGCGGTGTAGCAGCGCGCATGAGGCCGAGAGCAAGATCGACCGCCAATGCTTTGTCGGGATGCGGCGCGGGCACTACATAGGAATACGCCAGCAGCCGCAGCATCAGACCATAAGCAGCGTTCGCGAGATCCACGGTCTCGATCGAGGGTTCGGCCTCAAGCCACACTCTGCCCTCGGGTCGCGGCGGTTGGCGCAGCACGGGATTGGTTGCTGCCGGGTGACTCGGTGCAAACGCTGCGTTAGCCGCCTTGAGCGCCTGGTATTCAGCGCGTATCGCAGTGAACCGCGCGAAATGTGAGCCGGCCGAATGATCGGGGGCGCCCTCCCCTTGCAGCACGATCGAGTCAAACGCGGCCAGCGCTGTTTTCAGACACAGCACGTGCTTTGCGCCGGGCAGGTTGACTTCTTGCTCCGAGAGCTGCAAAGCCTGGTCCCCGACGAAAGTGGCCGACTCGCCCAGGCGCTCCACGAGTGCGCACAGGCTCGTTTTCAGCACTGCGTAGAATTCGCCGACCGTTTCGTAGTCGACGGCCATTGGGGTCAGACGTGGGCTGCTCGCGCCGCGATGATATAGCCGCTCAGGCGCAAAGCCCTCTCCGTCGGGCTCATTGGATGAGTGAGGGCGCTCCAGATAAATAAAGTGCTGTAACACTGCCTCGCCGAACGGCGCCAGCTTCACGACGACGTTGGCGGGCAGATAGCCGGGATCCAGGGGAAAGTTTGTACGCCCGAAGCGCGGCATGCCGCCGAGTGCCGACGTGATGTTCCATACGGCCGTAAGATGACTCATCTCGTCCACGGCCACGCCCAGGATCTGCTGACGCCAGCGAGCGACCGCCTCGGCCTCGGTCGCGCTCAGCCCTTCTTGCGTACCCGATTTGAGGCTGAACGCCGCGTAGAGATACGTGCACATGAGATTGTGCTCGAACTCCGCGGCTTCGTAGAGAGCGTGCAGCAGCGACTCACGCGTCGCGTGAATAGGATTGGGTCGCATGGGCGAATATTACACGCGCGAGGGGAGCGCGCGACGCGGGGAGTTCAGGCGTCGTTGTGCGGGGCTTGGGTTGCGAGTCGCGCAAGGCGGCCGCGCAATAGCTGAAGTTCGCGATGCAACAGCAATACTTGCGCTTCGAGCTCTTTGCGGCGCACGGCTTCGCCTTTGAGCCGCTCGACCGTCTCGCGCAATTCGTGGATTTCGTTGGCCCAGCGATCCTGGTGCGCGATCTCGCGTGCCTCCGAGCGCTCTGCCCTGCTCAGCGCCGCAGTCAGTAACTGCTCCTGCTCGGCGATTCGCTGACGAAGATCAATCACATCCACGGGCTCGGCGCTCGGTGGCGCTTTTAGCGCTCGATACAATGCAAATATGCGATCGGTTTTACCCGCGGCCCCGAATTGCTGACGTAGCGCCGCACGCAGCGAGCGCCCGCTGACGCGCTTGTTCTGAGCGCTCAGGTCGCGGAATGTTGCGACGATCTGCTGGTCGCTAAGCTTTCGGTTCACGGGGGTGAAGTTTAGCGAAAAATGAGGCTACGGGTACATGTTCCCTTTAAGAGAAGCCGCTGGACTGCAATACGTTGATGTTCCACGATTATCCACTTCTAATCACATCGTAATATGTTGAATGAACAGGTGTTTTCTAAGAGCGCGAGCTTGAGCTCCTGCGTAATGTTCCACGAAGTTTCGGTCTGGCGGTTGCTCTCTGCTTTTGAGCTCACACCCACCGGCCTCAGGCCGTACTGGTTGTTTGATTTAAATAGCATCGGGGAATAGATCCTTCTTCGTTATGCGGTCCGGCATACCTCGGTACGCGCAGGCTGGCGGTGGTTCTCGGCTTCGGCTCGAGTCAACGCCCTCGCCCAGTTCGGCGGCATCCGGTTAGGCCGCGACCAGAGGCCATCGCGAATCTTCTTGAGCGCAATACGCATGGCGTGTAACGACTGGAATCGGCGCAGGGCGCCCTCCTCGATCGACCAGACTATTTCGCGCAGCCGCTCGGCCACGAGTGCGGGATCGACCACCGCCTGCAGCTCGCGGCGCAACCGCGCCAGCTCAAAGACCGTGAGCTGACGCGGTCCTGCCGCTGCCTGCGCCTGCAATTGCGGTGATTCTGGCGCGCGCGAGGTGGGTTTCACGGCGCAGGCTTCGAGCCACTGCAGCACCGTCGCGCGCTGCTCGGGCCCGAGGCGCGAGCTTTCGCCGAAGGCTATGCACTGCGCGTGCAGGCGCTGCGCTTCGTCGAATTGGCGCCGCTCGCAGGGCGACATCAGGGCAGTGAGCGCCGCCAGGGCGCGCAGTTTCTGGCGCAGCGAGAGCCCTGGAAAGGGATCTGTGCGCGCGGCGACCGCAGGCGCGTCATTGGCGGGCGCCCTCGCAGCAGCGTTGGCCTGGCTATGGCCTGAGGGCTGTAGCATCGGGCCGTGGGGTGCTTGTGCGCGATTCGGGTACCGGTCGAGCTGCAGCAGCATTTCACGCGGTAAGAGCACCTCGGTGATGGCTGTGGCCTGCTGGAACGGCCTTGAGGGATCGCGGCCCGGATCCTGCCGGCGAATCAGGCCCAGGCGGCTCAGCAGCTGGTAGGAGCGCGTTACGGTCGAGACATCCAGGCAGCATTGCTGGGCGACACGCCGCAGCGGAACCTCCGAGCACCAATCCGCATTGCGCATGCCCTCCTGCCAGTGCAGCCAGAACACGCGTTCGGCCGATGGCGGCACGCCCTGGCGCCACAGCCACTGCTCCAGCGGCTGCGGGCGCAGGCTGAAGTACTTGTCACGCTTGAGCACGACCCGCGGATCGTGTCCATATTCTTCAGGCATAACCTCTCCCTCGGCAGTCCAGCCGATTTGTTCTGAAATCGAGGGATTGGCGCGTTTTAAGCTTGACCCGACGGAATCGCGGGCCTAACCTTCAAATTGTCCGGTTCGAGGGTTAGACGCTGAATCAGCCGACAATCCCAAACTGATAAAAGGGCCCCGCACAGGGGCCTTTTTATTGCGTACTCATTTTTGCTCCTCCCAAAATGCTGAGGGCCGGTTCAACCGGCCCTCGTGCGTTTCGCTGTGGGGGTGCGCACCCGGTGGCGCGCCGCGTTCTTGCGCCCAGCGGCATCGGTCGCGGCTGGCGGCGCCTGACGTGGCGGCGGCTAACGCGTTAGACACCGGCACCAAGACCGTCATGACTCGCACGTCTAACGCGTTAGACAGGCCGGGCGCAACCACGTCTACGGTCGCGGTCATTTCCGCGCCGATGACTTGTCTTTCGGTGACCGCCGCGCCCTTCACTTCTTCTTCTCCTGCAGGCGCCGCTTGAGCCACAGTCGCAGGTGCGACTGCATCTGCTCGACGGCCTCGCGTGCGAGGCTCGCGGGCACGGCGTTACCGAAGCGAAACGCGACGCGCCGGCCTTTGCGCGAGAGCTTGTAGATCGTGTCGCGCCCGATCTGAAACGTATCGGACTCAGAGGCCGGAGTGCGCTCCTTGCGCGGCAGCCCCGGCGCATCCAGCAGCGTCTGCAATACCTGATCGGCAGCCGGCGTGGGCTTGAGCTTGGACAGCTGTTCGGCACGTGCCAGCACGCCGGCGCGATCCTTGGCGATCGCCGGCTCGAGCTCGTCGATCCAGCGCAATGCGATCACGCGCGGATCCCCGAACGAGCGCAGGACCTGTTCGGGTAGATCCACCAATTTCAGATATTTCGATACCAATTGCCGCGAAACCTTGATTTCCTCGGCAATTGCTGACTGGCTGTCAAAAATTCGCTGCGTGAGCCAGAGCCGGAACATATGGCCCTGCTCGTAGGCTGAAAGGTCTTTGCGAGCCGCGTTTTCCTGATACATCTTGAGCACGTGCGTGCGGATCTCGCCGGCGCCCGCATCCAGCAGCGCGAGCACCTTCCAGCCATCGGGGCGCTCGGCGTCCAACGCCAGGCAGGCAGCATGACGGCGATGGCCATAGACGATCTCGTAGGCTCCGCCGCCCTCTGCCGCCGGCCGCACGCGAATCGGCTCGAGCTGGCCCTGGCGCGCGATGTCCGCCTTGAGGCGATTCAGATCCTCGTCCTCGTCCTTGAGGCTCAAGGCGTGTCGGTTCGCGAGCTCGCTCGCGCGCACCTGTTTGGGATCGAGCTCGAGCACCACCTTGCCGCTCTCGCGCTCGGATTTAAGCCGCGCGATCGTCTGGATGTAGCCCGCGCTCATTTCCTGGGCCAGCGTGTTCGGCACCGGATCGACGCGGCGGGCTGGAAGAATCGAACTGATTGAGCCTTTGGCGCGCAGCGCGGCCAGATCCTCGAGGACGCCGCGGCCCAGATCGTCGCGCTTGCTCACGCGGCCGCCTCGGCAGCACTGCGCTGTCGAATCTCATGCGCCCATTGCTGGCGGATGAGCTTCTCGATCTCGCCATTGACGTCTTCGAGGAATTTCATGGCGCGCTGCAGCGTACGTCGATCCCCGGAGTAACTGCCCATCTCGTAGGCGGTCTGCAACTCTGGCCCGGTACGCAGCGCGGCCGACAGCACCATGTTCTTGCTGAATACGGCCGATTCGAAGCCTTGACGAATCCATTCCTCGATCGTCTCGTGGACCTTGTTGTTGGCTTCGAACTTCGAGACCAGCAGGCGTACAAAGCGAAAGCGCTTGTCGCCGCCCTCGTGCTGATTGATCACATCGACATGCTCGGCCACCAGCTGAAAGAACTGTGCGGCGGAGGCGAAATCCATCATGGCCGGCGTAATGGGGATCACGAGCCCATTGGCGGCATACATCGCATTGGTCGTCACGAACCCGAGGGCAGGCGGGGTGTCGAGCACGATGACGTCATAGTTCTTGCCGACCGCATCGAGGCCTTCCTTGAGCACCGCATAGAAACGAAAGCCGCTCTCGACATTCTGGCGGCGCGCGAGCGCGAATTCGGCGTTATACAGCGCGAGATTGGCGGGAATCAGATCCAGCGCATGCCAGTAGGTATGGCGGATCGAGCCGGCCAGCGAATCCACATTGCCGCTGAAAAAGGGCAGTGCCGTGAGTTCGGTGGGTACATCGCTATCGGGCAGCAGCCCGAACAGCGTCGTCAGGCTCGCCTGCGCGTCCAGATCGACCATGAGCACGCGGTAGCCTTGCAGCGCGAGGTACTGACCCAGATGCACGGCCGTGCTGGTCTTGCCCACGCCGCCCTTGAAGTTGGCCACGCCGATGATGCAGGGCGCAGAGCCTGGCGGGCGGTGCGGTACGCGGCCAAAATGCTGGCGAAACTGCGCGACCTCGACCAGCGTGAAGAGTCGCTTGCGACCGCTCGTCGTGCCGGAAGGCAGGGAGCGGGTCTCGATCGCGTATTCGATCGTCTTGCGCGGCACCTGGATCAGATCAGCCATCTCGGCCAGGCTTAGCGAGCGCGTCGTCTTCTCCATGCTTGGCGCCAGCGCCCGTGTGCGAGCCAATTGCATCAGAGCCTGGGCCGTTTCGGCCATTTGCTGTAGCTCAGCTGAACCGGAGCTCGTGTCGCGCGCGTCGTCGGCTAGTCCAAGCGGTGAGGCTGAGGGCTTCAGCGGCTCGGGTGTGGCCATTAGAATGGATTTTCCATAGACAATCGCTGGATTATGCTACATCGCTTCTCCATCGGATTGCAATCTCTCCTGATTGCATGGAGAACAGGGCGCAGCAGGGCAGCTGATTACTCTACGAACGGCGCAAGCTGAGTCCCACCCTCGAGTTGATTGGAGTTTAGACCGCGTTCGAGGTGATAGGCACTGTTATCGCCGAGATTACGCGCGTAGATGTCGCCGTAATGGCCCGTCGCCTTCAGCACGCGTGCTTGCCAGTCGGCGTCGAGCCCGAGAGCGGCTGCAGGAATGGGCATCGCGCGCGCACCGCCCGCGAACCAATCACTCTCGGGCCGCTCGGCGTCGATGAGCGTGTGCACGGTCCAGGCGACGATCGCGGACCACTGCCCATCGGCTGTGCTCGTCGCGGCCACTACCGGAAACACGTTGAGGCGTTCGGGGAGAATTCGACTGCGCAGTCGCGCTTGTCCGGGAAGCGTGCGGATGCGCGCGAGCTCGGTGCTCTCGGCCGCTACTGCCTGGCAGCGCTGCGCGGCATAGGCGTCCTCCATCTCGCCGTGCTCGGAGTAGGGGTGCCGCAGCCAGGTGAGATGAGCGGTGCCGAAGTAATGGCCAAGCGCCTGCTCAGCGGTGTCCGCGATCATGAAGCACACGCCTTTGCCGGCCAGCTCAGCGACGTGCTGGACCGCTGAGTTCCCCGGGACCATCACAGCGTCGCTGGCTATGAATACCGTGGGGCCCGGGACGAGCGCGCCGATGAGCTTGCCTTCCACGATCTCGCGGCCGGTCAGGAAATACAGATCA
Organism: Steroidobacteraceae bacterium; assembly: GCA_049513435.1. Lineage (GTDB taxonomy): Bacteria > Pseudomonadota > Gammaproteobacteria > Steroidobacterales > Steroidobacteraceae > FEN-1191. The sequence continues at coordinate 10,649 of JBEKWD010000011.1, forward strand.
TCCGCGCGTGCCTGCAACCGCTCGTAGCCGGATTGGGACTCATAAGTGTGGTACTCGAAGCGCTCGGCTTTGCCGAGCACGGCTGCGGCCACCGCGCGGCAAACATCCACGGCGAGCCCACGCCATTGTCCCGCGCCGTCGCGCTCCGCGATGCCGGGGCGCTCGACGCTGCCGCAGCGGACCCTTCCTCGCGATTGAACGCGCAACAGCGTCACACCATGCGCTGCGTGCTCGGAACCGGCGTGCGCGGGCAGGGGGCTCAGGCCTGCGAGTAGCAGCGCCAGCGGCAGCGCGAGCAGCGGGTGAAGTCTCATGAGGATGAAGGATCGAAGGTGCAATCAATTCGCCGCGGGGTAGGTGCTGGGCAGCGGATTGAAGCCGGCCGGGACGATATCTTCAGCCGGCTCAGGCACGGGCCTGATATGCAGCGCCGAGCAGCCCGCGCCATTGTAGTGGGGCAGGGCAGTGAGCTTATCTGCCGGAATCTGCGCGATTGTTGCCGGCAGCGGTGGGGACTGGCCGAGCAGACGCCGCGGATCAAAGCCCGAGAGCAGGCTCTCGGTGATTGGCGAGTTGATGTCGCGCGGGCCGAGATATTTCTGATGAAAACCGGCCGGTCCAAAGTGATTGAAGTACGCCGAATCGCCCGCTGCCAGCGCCTGCTTCTCATCCGGCAGGCTTGCCAGGGCCGGCAGATCAAAGATCGCGTTGATCGTCTCGATCACGGCGTTGTGATCGCCCTCGACATGCGATACCGCATGGGTGCGCGCATACGGTGAAATCAGCAGCAACGGCACACGGATACCGCGTGACAACGGCAGGCCGTCCGGACCAAATGCAAGGATGCGCGGCGGCACGTGATCGTAGAAGCCGTCCGATTCATCGTATGTCAGGATGATGGCGCTGTGCGCCCAGAGCTTCGGATCGCTCGCAATCGCGTTGATCACGCGCGCGTTCATCGCCTCGCTCAACTGCCGGTCGGCATAGCTCGGGTGATCATCATCACCGGACTTCGCTGCAATGATCGCGTTGCCCGCGGGGTTGCCCGGAACGATGTAGGGTTTGAGGTTCATTTGATTCTGGTAGCCACCGCGGATGTAAAACACGCCGCCGCTTGGCAGCGCGGCGTTCGCGATGTCGGCGAAGAACTGCGTTTCGGAGTGCATATTCGCCTGCTCCGCGGGCGTTTTAGCGATGTAGCCGAAATACTGCGGCCCGTTGTGATGACTCACGAATGCGCCGTGCGATGCCGCGCCGTCAGTGTCAGTGGATTCCAGAGCGTAACCATCCTGATACCAGCCCCACTGGACCGGCGCGCCCTGCAGATGCTGGATGTAGGGAATATCCTGCTGAATGTCGACGGTATCGGATGAATTAAACGAGCCCGCATTGTTCACGACTTCGGCATTTTCGCTCAGCGCGGCCGTGACCTGACGGCCGAGCAGCGTCAACGGTACGGTCGCGAACGTAAGGTTGGAGGCGATGTTTTTCGGGCCATAGGGCTCGTTGATGTTGGTGCTGTAGGGCTCGCGCCGGCCCGAGACGATGCCCGTTGGGCTCAGCGTGGGCGTGCTATCGAACGGTGAGCCGGCCCAGGGTTGCGGGTCGTTGACGAGCGGCGGACCCTGCGTCGTGCCGGTTTCCCCAGTGAAGCTCAGATGACTCGCGCCCGCCGCCTGAATGAAGTAGCCGTTAAGCGCCCCGCTCGTGCCGGTAGCCGTGGGCGATGCGCTCGTACTCGGATGCTTGACCCATTGCGTCTCGCCCGACTGCCCCGCGATCATCGCAATGGCATTGGGCGCCGAGGGGGTGTCCTCGGTTGCGAAAATATTGTCGAAAATGGTGAAGTTGCTGGCCCACTGCCAGAAGAACGGAATGGTGTCGCAATCGATGTGCGACATCACCAGGCGTGCAAACTGCGTGCCCTCGCGTTGAGACACCAGAGACGCGGCGGGATTGCTGGCAAAGCGCGTGTACTCTTCCTGCGCGAAGCCGTCCATGCGCGCTGTGCCATCGATCACGTCAATTTTTCGCGCGAGGCCGCGATGCCCGTGGTCGACGCTGTCGATCGCGTTCGAGTTCAGGCTGGGTCCGATCCGGAATGGTCGTACCGTGACGACGTTGCCGTTGATGTCGGTGTAGCGCTGCGCGTTGCTGGGGGCAATGCGTGTTTGGCCGTCGGCGTCTGCGTACAGGCCGTTGACACCCGGATAAGTCCCGTATTCATTGTCGAACGCATGGTTCTCGTTGAATATGACGAATACGTATTTGATTTTCTGTCGCAGTAGCCGCGCCAATTGCGATGCTGTCAGAGGCGGATCGCTCGCCGGGTTGTTGACCGTGACGCCCGCGGCACGATTATCCGGGCCTTGACCGGCTGGCTGCAGCGTGACTTTGGGCGCTGCCAATGCCAGCGCGTGCATCGCGATCGAAGCTGCCAAGACCAGAGCAATCCGGCTACCAGGAGGCCGCATCAGAGGGTTCCTTGGTGGAGAGGGGCGTTTCATCACATTGAATCTCATTTTGTCATCGATGTTTCAAGCTGCAAGAGTTTGATCACGTACTGCGCAATAATCGGAGTGCGGCGTGCACCCGATGCTCGCTAGAGTCGATGCTACGACTCAGAAGCGGAGCCTTAAGATGACGAACACTGCGACATCCAAACGCAATACGCGCTCGCCTAAACTCCCTGCGCAACCGGCAGAGCCGGTGGTGCGGTTGATGCAGGCGCTGGCCCGATACATTGAAAAAAATGCGGGTGGCACGATTTCGCTGCGGCAACTGGCCGCGCAGGCGCAGCTCTCGAGCGCGCACCTGCAGCGCACCTTCAAGGCCGTGCTCGGCGTGTCGCCGAAGGCCTATCACGATGCGGCGCGAATGCGGTTGCTGAAAACAGGACTCAAGGCCGGCAAGAGCGTGCTGGATTCGATTACCGAGGCCGGATTTCAGTCTACGAGCCGCCTCTATGGACACCCGCTGCGCAATCTTGGCATGACACCCTCGACTTACCGCGCCGGCGGCACCGGCGAGACTATTGCTTACGCCCTGCGCACGAGCGCGCTCGGACCGTTGCTGATGGCGGCTACCGATCGCGGCGTCTGCTTTGCGCAGTTTGGCAACAGCGAAGCGGCACTGATCGCACGGCTGCGAGCCGAATTCCCGCGGGCGCGCATCGTCGCATCCGATATGACCCACTCGAGCGAGCTCGATGCCTGGATGCGCTCGCTCGACGCGCACGTTGCGGGCAACGCCCCGCGGCCGGATCTGCCGCTCGACCTGCGTGGCACCGCGTTTCAGATCCGCGTCTGGAAATTCCTGCTGCAGGTGGCCGAGGGCGATGTGCTGAGCTATAGCGAGGTCGCGAGCGCAATAGGGGCGCCCAAAGCGGTTCGAGCGGCGGCTTCGGCTTGCGCCGCCAATCGCATCGCAGTGCTGATCCCCTGTCATCGGGTACTGCGGGCCGACGGCAGGCTCGGCGGCTATCGCTGGGGTCTCGCGCGCAAGCGATTATTGATCGACCGTGAGCGGGCGCGTCGAGCCACGGGGCGTGCCGGGGCGGATTAGGCGGCGCTATTGGCGGCTCAGTGATAGTCGCGCCATAACCATTCGAGCGCCGAGGGCAAGGTCTGCGCGACGACGCGCGGGTCTACGTGCTTGCCGGTTTTGGCGAAGACGAAGCGATAGTCATAGCCCTTGGCCTTGAGCGCCGCGGCCGTGCGCCGATTGGCCAGCACCCAGTTGTGCCAGGTTGATTCCGGGTCATCGAAATGCAGGTCGTTCTCGCCCACCTCCATCCAGATGCGGATCGGTTTGGCCGGCGCATTCGCAATCAGGTGGTCGTGATACTCCCAGCCTCCGCGCGGTGTACTGGGATCGACCGGTGAGGCCTGATTGACAAACGTTCCCGAATAAATCAGTAGCTTGCGATACAGCTCAGGGTGAAACCAGGCCATCGTGAAGGCCGCCACGCCGCCGGAGCTACCGCCCATGCTGGCGCGGCCGGCCGGATCCTGGGTGAAAGTGACATTGCACTCCTTGGCGATGCGCGGCAGCACCTCGGATTCGATGAACTGGGTGTAGCGATCCGAGATCGTGTCGTATTCGAGTCCGCGCTCGGAGCCCTGGGCGTCGCTGCCGCCGGAATCGACCATGACCAGGATCATGACGGGCAGCCGATGCGCCGCGATCATATTGTCGAGCACCACCGGCGCGAGCTTCACGTAGCTATGACCATCCTGAATGACCATGAACGGCGCGGGTTTGCCGGGCACGTATTGATGCGGAACGTAAACCCAGACACGCCGCTCATAGGCGGCAGGAGCGGAGATCTGCTCGGCGGGTGCCGCGATGCGATTGCCATAGGCGTCGCGGCGTGCGGTGATCTCGCTCTCGACCCGCGCGATGCCCGGATAGATTTTACTGTCGGCCGATTTGAAGACGGACTCGTACACCATGCCCTGAGGGACCGCCGGATTGACCACGGTCTCGGGCGCGCCCGCAAACTCGGGGCCGATTTCGCTATCCTGCTGTGCCCAAACGGGGCTCGAGGCCAGCAGCGACGCGACCAGAGCTATCGCGAGCGGCGCAGGATGGGAAAGCATCCGGTGGCTTTTGAGCGTACTCATGGCTTCGCCTATCCTTAGACTGATGTCGCTGCCCTCACCGTAAACCCAACTGTGGCCCGGATCAATTCATCATGAGTCAAACTTCGGCACGGCTGCTCCTCGCGCCCGCCACGCGCATGACGTGTCCACATTGTGAGCGCGAATTCGCGCTGGCCGACGGCTTCGCGCACCAGGCACTCGAGGCGGTGCAGACGCAGACCGAGGCGACGCTCAGCGCGCTGCGCACGCAGGACAAAGAGCTCTTTGCGCGCGAGCGTGAAGCCTACGAACGGCAGCTGGGCGAGCAGAGGACACGCGTGCAGGCGCTGCAGGCCGAGCAATTGCAGCTGCGGGAACAGCGTCAGCAATTGATAGACCAGAAGGCCGCCCTGGCGCTCGATGTTCAACGACAGGTCGCGGCCCGCTTAAGCGAGCGCGAAGCGCTCGTGCGCCGGCAGGAACAGGAGCGCTCAGTACTCGAGAAGGCGGAACTGCAGAAAAAAATCGCCGATATGACCGCCAAGCTCACCGAAGCGCAGGCCAAGGCCAGCCAGGGCTCGCAGCAGCTGCAGGGCGAGGTGTTGGAGCTCGCGATCGAGGAGGGGCTACGACGTGCCTTTCCGCTCGACACCATTGCTGAGGTCAAGAAGGGTCAGCGTGGCGGCGATGTCCTGCAGCACGTGCTCACGCGCAGCGGTCAGGCGGCAGGCAGCATTCTCTGGGAGACCAAGCGCGCCAAGGACTGGAGCGCGCAGTGGCTCGCGAAGCTCAAGGAGGACATGCGCGCCTGCGGCGCGGCGATCGGCATCCTGGTGACGCTGCCGGGTGCATTACCGAAGGATTGGCCCGAGGGGGAGCAGTTTGCCCTCTGCGAGGACATCTGGGTCACGCAGGCGGCCACGGCGTGCGGGTTGGCCGCGGCGTTGCGCATCGGCTTGATCGAGCTGCATCGCCAGCGCGTGGTCTCAGCCGGTCGCGGTGAGAAGATGGAGGCGCTGTATGACTATCTGACTTCGCCACTGTTCGCGCAGAAACTGCGCGCCGTCTACGAGACGTTTCAGAAAATGCGCGAGGAGCTTGAATCGGAGCGCAATGTGACGCTGCAGCGCTGGGCACGGCGCGAGAAGCAATTGCAGAACGGAGTCGCGCAGTTGCTCGGGATCGGTGGAGAGATCCAGGGACTCGCGCAGCAGGATGTGCTGCTGCTCGAGCTCGAGGCGGACGCGCACGGTGGAGCGGCCGCGGATGTTTGAGGAGCTGATCAGCAAGGCGCGCGCACTCGGTGCGAGCGACGTGCATCTGGAAGCCGAGACGCCGATTGTCGCGCGCATCCGCGGCGAATTGCAGATAGTCGGCGGCACACTGTCCGCAGAGCGGCTGGCGCAGGCGAGCCAGGCGCTGCTGGGAGCGGAAGGCTGGGCGTTGTTCGGCACGCGCGGCTCAGCCGACATGTCGGTCGCGATCGGCGGTACGCGCTGCCGCGCCAGTTTTTTCCAGACGGTGCGCGGCATCGCGATCGCGATCCGCTTGCTCGCACCCTCAGTCAAGGATCTGCGCGCCTGTAACCTGCACCCGGATTTTCGCCGGCTCATCGAGGCGAACTCGGGACTCGTGATCATTTCGGGCCCGACCGGTTCGGGCAAGTCCACGACACTGGCGGCGTTGATTGAGGAGATTAATGGGTCGAGGGCGCGGCATTTGGTCACGCTCGAGAGTCCGTTGGAATATTTGTTCAGCAATCGCCGCTCCTTTATCCGGCAACGCGAAATCCCGACGCACGCGCCGAGCTTTGAGCAGGGCATCATCGATGCGCTGCGTGAGAACCCCGACGTGCTGGTCATCAGCGAGATGCTCACGCCCGAGGTCATGCGGCTCACGCTCAATGCGGCCGAGACCGGGCATCTCGTGCTCGCGACCATGCACTCGGCCAGCTGCGCCGAGGCGCTGAGCCGCCTGTGCATGTCCTTTCCCGCGGAGATTCAGGGCAGCATCCGCGCACAGCTCGCCGACTGCCTCGTCGGCGTCAGCTGCCAGCGCCTGGATTTTGTGGCCGCCCATCGGCT
>JBEKWD010000012.1:0-17147 GCA_049513435.1 Steroidobacteraceae bacterium
CCGCGATACCCCCGCGCAAATTGAAAACCTGGCTGTAGCCCTGCTGCGTGAGGGTACGTACCGCCTGCGCCGCGGTGTTGCCGTGATCGCAGTAGAGGATCAAGGCCCGCTCCTTGTTCTTCTTGAGCGACTCGGCGGCGCCGGGCAGCTGCGTGGCATCGAAATTGCGCGCACCGGCGATGTGCCCGGCCGCGAAGGCCTCGGGGGCGCGCAGATCAAGCACCGTGGCGCCCTGATTCATCAGCCGGATCGCCTCCTGGGGGCTCAATGCACCGAGGCTCTGAGCACGCAACCACAGCTCGTAGCCGAGCGCAGCGCTCAGGGCAACCAAAGCGGTGACCGCGAGCAACGAGTGTTTGCTGAAATATTCGAGCAGTCGATCCATTGCCCCGATTTCTGCGCTTATGTAAGGAGACACATTGCCGATCTGGCGATGAGCCTGCCATTATAACTGCTCAGCACCTGCGCTTGCCCTACACTTCTTGGCACAGCAGCTCACGACACACCGCCTGGCCACGACAACTACTGCGCGCGATAGGCATCGCTGGCGGCCACGCGCCAGCGCGATTGCACTTGCGATGGGTCTGGCAGCGTGCGCGGTCCACGCCGCGACGCCACAGAAGACGCAATCCGAATTACGCTCGCTGCGCGAGCGCATCGAGAAGATTACGCAGCAGGTCAGCCGCGACGCCGTGGAGCGGGACCGCGTCTCCGCCAATCTGCGCGCGGCCGAGCTCTCGCTGAGTCAGGCGCATGCCGAGGCGGCTCGGATCGGCCGCGATTATGCCGAGCGCACTGAGCGGCGCAATGCCCTCTGGCTGGACAAGACGCAGCAGCAGCGCGCGCTCGACGCTGAACGTGTGGTGCTGGCCGATCAATTACGGGCCGCCTACTTGATCGGCCGCGAGGAGCCGCTGAGGTTGTTGCTCGAGGCGCGCGATCCGCTGCGAAGTGAGCGCATCTTTGCCTACTATGGCTATCTCGGGCGCGCACGTGCCGAGCAGATTGCGCAGATCAGGCAGCATCTGCAGCGACTCGATGAGCTCGACGCCGAACTCGCGCAGCAGCAGCAGCAGCTCGCGCTGCTGAAGGCTGCGCAGCAGGGCCAGTTGCAGCAGCTCGAGCGTGCGCGCGTCGAGCGTCGCCGCGTGCTCGCGAGCCTCGAATCGAGCGCGAAGTCCCATGAGCAGAGCCTGGCACGGCTCAAAACGCAGCAGGCTGATCTGGAACAGTTGCTGAATGATCTGAACCACTCGCTCAAGGAAGTACCGCTGCCCGACACGGGCAGCGCTTTTGCTCATCTGCGCGGTCAGCTGCGCTGGCCGGTCGCCGGCCATATCAGGGCGCAATTCGGCGACACGCGCGCCAGCGGCGTGAAATGGGACGGGCTCGTGGTGGCCACTGAGCTCGGCGCGCCGGTCCGGGCCGTGTCAGCCGGACGCGTCGTCTACGCGGATTGGCTGCCTGGACTCGGGCTGCTGGCCATCATCGATCATGGCGAGGGCTACCTGAGTCTGTACGGACATAATGAGCAGCTCTACAAGGCGGTCGGCGAGCCGGTCGCGGCCGGCGACGTGATCGCCGCGGCCGGCGACACCGGCGGGCGGCCTGAGCCAGAGCTGTATTTCGAGATCCGCCGGGAGGGGCATCCCGTGGATCCGCGGCCCTGGTTCAGGGATCGCCAGCCCGATTCACGGGACTGAACGCGCGTACCCGGCTGTTTCTTTAGGCCGAGCGCTCCTCCCGGCAAGCCCTGTGCCACAGTTACGGGCACCCCGAATCCTTCGTCTGCGCGAATAGCGAAGTGCGTCAAGGCATTGCGCCCGGCGCTAGGCGATTCTGCTCGAAAGGCATGGCAGCAAGCATGAGCAAATCAGCACCTGAGCATGCTCCAGCGACCGACTGGTCGACGTTGGAGCCCTATGCGCAGCTGTTGCGTGCGCTGCTGCCGCGCATGAATGCGCTCAGCGTATTCGATCCGCGCGGGCAGCTGCAGTGGTCGACCGCGATGTCGGTAGCTCCGGAAGTCGGGTCCGCGATCGCGGAGACGATCAAGGATCCGGCGCGCGATCCAAGCGCGCTAGGCCTGCAGCGCACCGTGGCCAATGAGCCACTTTATCTATTCTGGCTGCAGCCTGACCAACCGGCCGCCGATGGGCGCCCCTTCATGGTCGTCGTGATCAGCTTCCGGCAAGGCAGCGAGAAAGAGCAGCGTACGTTCTCGTTCGTGCACAGCCTGATCAAGCCGGCGCTCGAATGCCTGCGGCGCGAGCTGCTGGCGCGCAACGAGATCGTCACCCTGCACAGCTCGTTGGCCGAGCAGGACAGTGACCTGGAGTTGCTGTTGTCGGTATCCGGGGGCAGTCCGGAGGCCAAGCCCGAGAGCAGCAGCGATCTCAGGGCCATCGTCGCCAGTGCGACCCTGCATCTGAAGGTCGGCTTGGCCGCGTTGATCATCCCCGAGCGCGGCATCGCGATTCTGCAGGCGTCCGATGAGGCGCCGTTGGACACCTCGCTGCTGGCGAAGGGCCACCGGCACCTGCTCTCGATGGTGCAGGTCCGCAACGGACCCACGATCGTGAACCGCATGGTTTTGCAGGTCGCGGACAAAGAGATCGTATACCGCGTACTGGCCGCGCCGATCACGCGCGCCGCGCATCGTTGCGTCGGTGTCTTGGCGCTGTTTCGCGCCGAGTCGGCGCCCGAGTTCACACCGCATCACGCGCGGCTGACCGAGCTGCTCGCCACCCGCGTCGCCTCTGTGATCGCGCACAGCTACGATGCGCTCACGGGCCTGCTGACGCGTCCGGCTTTCGAGCAACGCATGCGCCGCGCGTTGGAGCCAAACCGCCCGGCGGTCGCGATCGCGAGCGTCGAGCAGAGTGTCGCGCAGAGCGTCGCGCCCAATTGCTGGAGCGCGTTGTTCATCGACATCAACCGGCTGCACGTGATCAACGAAAACTACGGCATGCCGATGGGCGATCGTGTGATCACGCTATTGGGTGAGCTGATTCGAAGTCGCATGCCCCCTAGCGCCTTCGGCTCGCGGATTTCAGGCGATCGTTTCGCCATCCTGCTGCCGGCATCTCTGACCGACGCCGGGGAATTCGCCGAGGCCTTGCGCAGCGGGGCCGAGGAGATCGGCGCCGGGTTGGCGGACGGGAAGATGCAGGTCTCGATCAGCGTAGGGGTAGCGGAGGTCGATGCGCGCTCGAAGGAATTCGTGCACGCCTTCGCCGCCGCAGAGACCGCCTGCAAGGCCGCCAACGATCGCGGTCGCAACCGGGTCGAGGTCTACCAGGAAGCCGATGAGAGCATCGTGCGCCGCTTCACTGACATTAATCTGATCACCAGTCTGCGGGCGGCAATCAACGAGAACAGGCTCAAGCTCAACGCGCAGTTGATCGCCCCGCTGGGCGGTCACGGCGGCGCGCCGCATTTCGAGATCCTGCTGCGCATGATCGGCGACAACGGCGAAATCGTCGGCCCCGACCATTTCATGTCCGCCGCGCATCGCTACCAGCTCATGCCGACGCTCGATCGCTGGGTGATCTCGCACGCCATCGACATGCTCAAGCCGTACGCGGAGTACCTGAAGAACAGTCCGGTGGTGTTCTCAATGAACTTCTCCGGCCAATCGCTGCAGGACGCCGAGTTCACCGAGTACGTCGCGCAACTGGTCGAGAGCAGTGGCCTGTGTGCCTCCGCTTTGTGTTTCGAGCTGACCGAGAGTGCGGCGATCGGCAATCTCTCGCGCGCCGAAGTGCTCATGCGCCGCCTGCGCAAGCTCGGCTGCAACATCGCGCTGGACGACTTCGGCACTGGGCTGAGCTCGCTGGCGTATCTGCGCACCTTGCCCATCGGCATGCTCAAGATCGACGGCAGCTTCGTGCGCGACGTGCTCAAGGACCCGCGCGCTGAATCCATGGTCGCGGTTATCGCGCAGTTGGCGCGCGCGATGTCCCTCACGACCGTGGCCGAGTACGTCGAGAGCGACGAGATTCGCACCCGCATCGAGGCCTTGGGCGTCGACTATGGCCAGGGCTTTGCGATCGCGCAGCCCGTGCCACTCGCCGATGTGCTTGCAGAACTGCCGCTTTACCTGGCGGCCGCGAATCCGCAGGGTGTGTGGCCGAATGAGCCGGCATTGGCCAATGCCAGTGCTAACTGACCGCACAGCAACATGAATTGCGCCGTTAAAAAACGATTTTGGCTGGACGGCGCGGCCCTGTAGTATTCGTCCTATGCCAGTTCGCGCACGCCTTACCCTTGCACTCATTGTAGGCATACTGCTAGGCCTGTCCCTGTCGGTGGCCGATCGCGTGCTCGCGGATCGCGACCCCGGCGCCACCGTTGCCTTGGCGCATCCGTCAGGGCGCAACGCTTTGCCCTGGAGCGATGCACGGCTGCTGGCCGAAGTGATGCAGCGCGTGCGCGACAACTACGTCGATCCGGTCGACGATCACACCCTCATGCAGAACGCGATACGCGGCATGGTCGAGGCGCTGGATGATCATTCGACTTTTCTGAATCCCGAAGAATTTCAGGACATGCGGGTCAGTACCAGCGGTGAGTACGCCGGCATCGGCATCGAGGTCGCACCGGGCAAGGACGGGGTCAGCGTCGTGAGGCGCATGCCGAACTCGCCCGCCGAGCGCGCCGGAATCCATACCGGTGACGTCATCGTGCGCATCGATGATATCGCGGTGGATCCGGCGGACCTCGACGGCGCCATTGCGCGCATGCGAGGTGCTGAGGGCAGCGCGATCCGGCTCGCGGTGCGCCGTGCCGGTACCGACGGGCTGCTGGAATTCAAGGTCCAGCGCGCGCAGGTGCAACTGCAGAGCGTGGTCGCTGAAATGCTGACGCCGGAGTATGGCTATCTACGCATCACCAGCTTCACCGATAGCACGGCGCAGGAAGTGGAGCGCTCGATCGAGACGCTTAAGCGCAGTCCGGGCGGCGCGCCGCACGGCTATGTGATCGACCTGCGCAACAATCCGGGCGGCGTACTCGACGCTGCCGTACAGATCGCCGACGATTTCCTCGACCACGGCACAATCGTAAGCGCCGAGGGCCGCACCGATGAGGCCAGATTCCGGATGGAAGCCACGCCCGGGGACATCACCAAGGGGGCCAAGCTCGTGTTGCTGGTGAACGGCGGCTCGGCCTCCGCCTCGGAGATTCTGGCCGCGGCGCTGCATGACAACCGACGCGCGACCTTGATCGGGCGGCGCACCTATGGCAAGGGCTCGGTGCAGACCATCATGCCTTTGACGGACGGCCAAGCGCTCAAGCTCACGACCTCGCGCTACTTCACGCCTGCCGGTACATCGATCAACCGCATCGGCATCGTGCCCGACACGGTGCTCGAGGGGCCGGAACAGCCGCCGGCCGATATGGACACGTCCGACGACTCCTCGCCGGGACTGGCCGCAGCCCCCACGCTGGCTAAGCGCGATCCACAGGTCTCGCTGGCATTGCAGGCGCTTTCGGGCCATTCCGGCCAGGTTGCGCGCGACGCGAGCGCCGGGCACACGCAGCCTCTCGCGCAATCGCTGGCCCAGTGATTGTTGATCTGTTCCTGCATCTCGACCGTCATCTGGTCGATATGCTCGCGCGCTTTCACGAGTGGATCTATGCGATCCTGTTCGTGATCATCTTTGCTGAGACTGGCCTCGTGGTCGTGCCCTTCCTGCCGGGAGACTCGCTGTTGTTCGGCGTCGGTGCGCTCGCGGCGGTCGATCGCAGCGGCGCGCTGAACGTGGGCTGGGTTTTTCTGCTGCTCGCGAGCGCGGCGGTCGCCGGCAATACGCTCAACTATGCGATCGGTCGGCAGCTCGGGCAGCGGGCCTTCAGCGGGCGCTACCGATTCTTCAAACTTTCCTATCTGCAGCGCACCGAGGCCTATTTTCGGCGCCATGGCGGCCTGGCGGTGCTGCTGTCGCGCTTCATGCCCATTGTGCGCACGTTCACGCCCTTCGTTGCGGGCATTGGGCGTATGCCCTACGCGCGCTTCCAGGCCTTCAACCTCGCCGGCGGGGTCTCCTGGGTCGCGCTGTTCCTGTTCGGCGGCTTTGCTTTCGGTAATCTGCCCTGGGTGCAGACGCATTTCAGTGTGGTCACATTGCTCGTGATTGCGATATCCGTGCTGCCACTGGTCGTGGTCGCGGTGCGCGACGGGCTCGCAATCGAGCGCTCCAGCGGCTAAAGCCATGGCCGAAGGCACACGCGGCTACGCACAGCGGGTCGATATACGCGCCGGAATCGAAACCGTCTGGCAGGCATTGGTCGATCCAAAAATACTGAGCCGATGGTACGCGCCGGCGGTGCGTATCGATGCCCGGGAACGCGGGCTGTATTCGGTGCGCCTGGACGCCAGGCACACGCTTGATGCGCATATCGATGTGTTCGTGCCGCCGCGGCGGCTGCGCCTGATTTACATGCCGTTCGCAGGCATGCCGGATAAGGAAGCGGTCGTGATCGAGGATTTTCTGCTCGATCACGACGAGACGGCCGCGCCGGAGGCGGCTGCCGCCGCGATCACGGTCGTGCGGCTGCTCGGATCAGGCGTACCCGACAGCAGCGTGTGGAATCCAATCTATCAGCGTCTGCGCACCGGCTGGGGCCGCGCGTTGTTACGTTTGAAGATCATGCTGGAGCGGCCGCCGGGAACTGCCGGCGCGCCGGCGCGCGCGCGAGCCCAGCTCAAGCGGCCGGCCGGGAGCTGATCGCGATCCGATAGAGCCATATGCCTAGCGCGGCGAACAGCGCGAGGCCCAGGAAAGTGCCACCCGGCTCTCCGAGCCGCAGTGCTGCGGGCAGCGCGAGCACGTCAGCGCGGCGCGAGGCGACGATCGGAATCGCGAGGATCACGCCGGTCAGGGATTCCCCGGCGATCATGCCCGCGGCAAACAGCATGCCGCGCCCGGCCAGGCTCTCGCTGCTGTCGCGGCCACGCGAGCGCGCGGCGAAATGGGCGATCATGCCGCCGATGAAGATCGGTACCGAGATATCCAGGGGCAGATACATCCCGACCGCGACCGCCAAAACGGGTGAGCGAAATGCACTGCCGCGCGCGCGCAGCCACTCGTCTACGATGATCACGAGCACGCCAAGACCGATACCGATGCCGATCATGCCCCAGGGCAGGCTGCCGCCGAACACTCCCTGCGCGACCGCAGCCATCATCGTGGCTTGCGGTGCGAGCAGCGGATGCGGATGAGAAGCATCCGGCACACCTATGCCGTAGGCGCGCGCGAGCAGGTTGAGCACAGGCGCGAGCACGGTCGCAGAGGTGATCGCGCCGATGCCAATCATGAGCTGCTGGCGCCATGGCGTGGCCCCGACGAGCTGCCCGCATTTGAGATCCTGCACGTTGTCGCCGGCGATCGACAGTGCGCAGCACACGGCCGCACCGATCATGACTGCACCGACCGGGCCGACGCGGGCATCCCCATGCGTGAGCAGAAGCAGCATCGAGGCAGCAGCCAGTATGGTCGCGATGATCATGCCCGAGACCGGATCATTGGAGCTGCCAACCAGCCCGGCCATGTATCCCGAGACCGAGCAGAACAGAAACGCCAGCGCAATCATCGCGACCGTCATCGGAATGCTGATCAACAAGCTTCCGACCACCGAGTTATACATCAGCATGAGCGGCACCGAGGCCGCGACGACCCCGAGCAGCGCGTAGTGCATCGGAATGTCGCGCTCGGTCTCGGGAACGCGCTCGCTCAAGGCGCCGCGTGCCGCGCGCGTGGCCGCAAGGCCGGCCCGCACGCCGGCCAGCAGTGAGCCGCGCAGCGCGATCAGGGTCCATATGCCCCCGACCAGCATGCCGCCGACGCCCAGAAAGCGGATTTGCTGCGACCAGATCGCGCCGGCCGCATCGGCCGCCGACAGCCCCGCTACGCGGGCCGCCAGTGCAACGTTGTGGCCGAGAAAGTAGCTGCTATAGAGGGGTATGGCGATGTTCCAGGAGATCACGCCGCCAATGAGCATGACGATGCCGACGTTGGCGCCGCAGATGTAGCCCACACCCAGCAGCGCCGGGGACAGATTGCTGCTCATATAGGCGATGCCGCGGCCGACAAACACGCCGAGCGTGGCGGCGTCTGGAATCAATCGCAAGCCGTTGGCGGCCGCGAGCTTGACGGCCGCCCCGGCTGCGGCTGCGAGCGACAGCAATTTCGCGCCATGCTTCGGGTCGGCGCCGGCCCACAAAACCTCGGCGGCCGCGGTGCCTTCGGGAAACGCCAGTTTCTGCTCGACGATCAGCGCCCGGCGCAACGGCACCGAAAACAACACGCCGAGCACGCCGCCGAGCGCGGCGAACGCAAATACCCAGCCGTAACGATAACTATCCCAGGCGCCGAGCATCACGAGCGCCGGGGTCGTGAAGAGCACGCCGCTGGCCACCGAGGAGCCCGCTGAACCCCCGGTCTGCACGATATTGTTCTCGAGTATCCCGCCACCGCCGAGCAGTTTGAGCACGGCCATCGACACCACCGCGGACGGTATTGCCGAGGCGACGGTCATGCCCGCGAACAGGCCGAGATAGGTGTTCGCCGCCGCCATGAGCGCCGCGAGCACGATCGCCAGCAGTATCGCGCGCAGCGTCAATTGCGCTGCGCCGGCCGCGCCTGCAGTGCGGCGCGCGGGCCCGGAGGCGCTGGCATTCATAGCTGTGTTTGCTCCCACGCTCGACTCCCTTCAATACACCGGCGCGGCCAAGCGCTACTTTACCCCGCCAGCCCAGCGCCGCAGCAGCGGCGCGCAGACGGCCAGGCCTGCCGCGCACAGCGCAGCGAACCAGAATAGGCGCATGAACTGTGCCGACATCGCGGACGGCGCAGCCGCACCGATGTTGCCTGCGATCCCGCCGGCGATCAGATCGCCGAGCGAAATGCTCACGAACCAGACGCCCAGACTCTGGCCCACGAAGCGCCGCGGCACGAGCTTGCTCACGGCGCTCATGCCCACCGGACTTAAGCAAAGCTCGCCCCAGGTGTGCAGCAGATAAGTGACGGTGAGCCAACCCATGCCGGCCAGTCGTCCTGATACGACCTCGCGCGCCGCCGCCGCCATGACCAGGAAACCCAGCCCCATGCCCAGCAGTCCGAGGATGAATTTGAGCGGCGTAGAGGGGTCCAGGTTGCGCCGCCCAAGCCACAACCACAGCGCGGAGAACAACGGCCCGAAAGCCACAATGAAGATCGGCTCGAGTGCCTGGAACCAACTGCTCGGCACGGCGAGGCCGAGCAGTGCGCGTGCGGTATGGCGCTCGGCGAACAGATTCAGTGATGAGCCGGCCTGCTCAAAGCCAGCCCAGAACATGACCGAGGCGATGAACAGCACCACGACCACCTGCACGCGTCGGCGCTCAGCACGATCGAGGCCGGCCGCAAAGAGCAAGTAAGCGAAATAGAGCACCGCAATCGCCAGCACCGCCTGCGTCGAGATCGCCCGCAGTGCTGGCGCCGAGATGCGAAGCCGCCCATTCCAGAGCAGCATCGTCAGCGCCGCGAGCGCCAGCAGCGCGAGCGCGAGCGCGCCGCGCCATCCCCACCTGACCCAGGGAGCGTGCCTCGAATTGCCGGCGACGGCGCTCACCGACGCGACGCGACCGGCCTGCCCGAGCAGCGGACGCGCCCACTGGTACTGCAGCACACCGATACTCATGCCGACCGCGGCGGCCATGAAGCCATAGGACCAGCCGTAGCGCACGCTGAGCCAACCCGTGATCAACGGCCCGATGGTCGCGCCCACGTTGATGCCGATGTAGTAGATCGTGAAACCGGCATCCAGCCGCGCCCCGCCCTCAGGATACAGCTGTGCCACGATCGCGCCGGCGTTGGGCTTGAGCAAACCCGTGCCCAGTACGATCACGAGTAAGCCGGTGAAGAACAGCGCGCTCGAGGGCGCCAGACCCAGCAGCACATGTCCGCACGCAATCACGATGCCACCGAGCAACACGGCGCGCTGGCCGCCGAGCAGCCGATCCCCGACCCAGCCCCCTGGCAGCGAGGCGATGTAGGTCGCACCGACATACAGGCCGTAAATCGCGGTCGCGGTGCGATCATCCAGCCCGAGGCCGCCGTGCGCGACGCTGTCGACGAGGAACAGCACGAGCAGCGCACGCATGCCATAGAAGCTCATGCGCTCCCACAGCTCGGTAAAAAACAGAGGCGCCAGACCGGCCGGATGGCCGGGGAACAACGGCCTCACGCCGATCCCTGCTCCGGCTTGCTCTCCTCGGCAGCCATGCTACTGCGGCGCATGATCGCCGCGAACACCAGGCCGCCCTCGTAGAGCAGGTACATCGGCAGCGCCATCGCCGTCTGCGAGAGCACATCGGGCGGCGTGAGGATTGCGGCAATGATGAAGACGCCGATCAGCACGTAGCCACGCATCGAGCGCAGCTTCTCCAGCGAGACCAGGTCCGTCAACACCAGCAGCACGACGGCGACCGGCGTTTCGAACGCGACCCCAAAGGCGACGAACAGGGTCAGGGCGAACTTCAGATAACTGGTGATGTCGGCCATCAACTGCACGTTGTGCGGCGTCGTGGCGACAAAGAAGCGAAACACGAGTGGAAAGACAAGAAAATATGAAAAGGCCACGCCCAGGTAAAACAGAATGATCGCGGACACCAGCAGCGGCATCGCGAAGCGCTTTTCCTTGCGATACAGACCAGGCGCGACAAACGCCCAGATCTGGTAGAGCACGTAGGGCATCGCGATCAGCAGACCCGCGACCAGCGAGAGTTTCAGTGGCGCCGTGAAGGTCGCGGTCACCGTAGTTGCGATGAGCTTCTGCCCGGGCGGCAATTTCGACACGAGCGGCTTCGATAGAAAATCGAACAGCTGGTTGGAGTAATAGGCGCAGGGCAGAAAGGCGATCAACACGGCCACCCCCGCCCGCAACAGGCGGTTTCGCAGCTCGAGCAGGTGGGAGATCAGCGTGCCTTCCGGCAGCGTTTCACTGTCCTCGCTCATGTGCTTGCGCCGGCACGGCGACCGCTTGATCCTGGGGTGGGGTGGCGAAGGGTGCGCTCACGTCGGACGTGGCGGCGGCAGGCATCGCACTGTCGAGCGCTGGCGGCTCAAGCGCCGCGCCATTGGCGATCCAGGGCACCGTCTCGCTCGGCGCTGGCGTTGCGGGCGTCTCGGGTGGATTGGGCGCTGCCGGGGCAGGCGGCTCGGGCTGGGCAGCGGCGGATTTGCGGGCTGCGGTCTCGCGCTCGCGCAGCTCCAAATCCCGATTCAGCGCGTTGGCTTCCTGTTCGAGCTGATCGCGGAACTGGCGCGCCATGTTGCGCGCCCGTCCGATCCAGCGGCCAATGGTGGCGGCCAGCCGGGGCAGTTTTTCCGGCCCCAGCACCACCAGCGCTATGCCGAAGATCACCAGTATTTCGGAAAAATCGATCCCGAACATCGCATGCCGCGTATTCCGTGCCGCCTCAGGCGTGGGGCGCGGGCTTGCTCTCGCCGCTGTGCTGCGGACCTTTAGCGACCTCAGGGAACTCCGCATCTTTGGAGGCGGGGGCTGGAATCTGCTTGGCCGGCTCCTCAGTCTCGCCCTCATTCATGGCCTTCTTGAAGCCGCGAAAGGCCGAGCCGAGGTCGGCTCCAAGCGTCTTGATTTTCTTGCCGCCGAATACCAGCAGCACGATCAACAGTATGATTAACAGATGTTTAGGTGCAAAAAGGTCCATGGGGTGCTCCCACCAATCGAGGGCCCGAAAGTCGCAGGCCGATGCCCTCATCATAGGGCATTTGGCAGTGCACAACTAAGGCTTCGGTCGCGGAATGCGCCTGCGCATCACCCAGTGGAGCTTTGCAACCAGAACGTGACCGGTCCGTCGTTGACCAGTGACACCTGCATGTGTGCGCCGAACTGGCCTGCGGCGACCGGCTCATGGGTTGCTCGCGCCCGACTCAGCAGGTGATTGAACAAGCGCTCGGCCAGAGCCGGTTCGGCGGCCGGGGAAAAAGACGCGCTATTGCCGCGGCCGGTATCGGCAGCCAGCGTGAACTGCGGCACCAGCAGCAGCCCGCCACCGAGCTCACGCAGGCACAGTCCCATGCGCCCATTGCCATCGGCGAACACGCGGTAGTCGAGCAGGCGCTGTAATAGCCGCTCGGCGCTGGCTTGGCTGTCGTCGCGCACGATACCAATCAAGGCGAGCAGCCCATGCTCGATGGCTGCGATATTGCGCCCATCGACGCGAACGCTGGCTTGGGTAACTCGTTGGATCAGTGCGATCATGCAGTAGTAAAAGCGTGCCTCAGTACGTACACTTTGCGCCCGCGCGCCGCCTTGTTCGGGCGGCATTATTCATCAGCCATGGCCCGCTGGCGCGGGTCGGAGACGAACGGTGCCCAATCGCCTGATGCTCAAGATCGTGCTCGTGACCGCCTGCTTCGGCGCCGCTGCGCCAGCGTTCGCCGCCGGTGATGTCGAGCGTGGTAAGACGCTCTCTTATACCTGCCTGGGCTGCCATGGAATCGAGGACTACAAGAACGTCTATCCGACCTACAGCGTGCCGGAGCTCGTCGGGCAGCATCCGGAATATCTGGTCGCGGCTCTCAAGGAATACAAGAGCGGCGAGCGATCACACATGACGATGCACGAGCAGGCCACGCCGCTCTCGGATGAGGACATGCTGGACATCGCCACCTATTTCGCGGGCAGCGTTCTGAAGCCCGGTGCGAGCGCGGTCGGTACGCCGCCGCAAAAGGTCGCGCAATTGTGCGTGGCATGCCATGGCACGGATGGGGTTGGAATCGGCGGCACTTACCCGACGCTGGCCGGCCAGCATGCCGATTACCTGTTGCGCGCGCTGCAGGAATACCAGCGTGGTGATCGCAAGAATGCCGTGATGGCAACGTTCGTGACCACTCTGAGTCAGGACGACCTGATACTCATCGCCCAGTACTACTCGAAACAGACCCCGCCGCTGCGCACGGTCGCCCGTCGCAGCTCGTTCCTGTCACCGAATTAACTGCGCCAGGAAATTTGCGACCGCTGCGTAGTAGGCGTCGCAATTTGATTTGCGCCGAAACGCTCCGGCCTCATTCGCGGCCGCCAGGTACTGGACCGCCGCGCCGTTGACGCGCAGTCGCGCCGCCAATTGCTCGGACTCATAGGCGGGCACGTCGGGGTTGGCCTGCCCCTGCACGAATAAGGTCGGCAGACGAATCGAGGTCAGATTCGCAAGCACTGCCAGATGCGGCAGGAAAGCGGCAATGCCCCCGCGCAGCCGGTCACGGTATTGCGCCAGCGAGGCGAGCGCGAGATAGCCGCCGTAGCCCTCGCCCATGACCAGCACGCGCGTGCGATCGAGCTCGCGCTGCAGGCCGATCCAGACCAGCAGCGAGCCCACATCGCGCACCGCATCGTCGCGCAATTCATGCTGCCCCAGCGCTTGAAATGCCCGACCCGCGCCCGAGGAGCCGCGAACATCCGGTGCCAGCACCACGAGCCCGAGCTCGTTGACCAGGTACTGCAGCAAGGCATCGTAGCCCGGTCGGAACTCAGCGCCCCCGCCGCTGCGCAGGAGAATCAACACGGGCCGTGGCGCCACGGCGCCGGTCGCGACGCCCGATCGGAAAGCGTAGAGACTCAACATGCGCGCCTGCCCATCGATGCGGTCCCAGGTCGGATAGTGCAGCAAGCTCGGTGCAATGAGGCGCTCGGGGTCGAGCAACCCGAGCTCCCCGTGTGTCCAGCGTGTCAGCGTTTGCGTCTCGGGCTCATAGACGTACACGTCAGGCGGCTCGCGGTGCGATTCGAGCGTGAGGGCGAGCCGTGTGCCAGTGGCGTCGAATCGCAGACTGCTGATGACACCCGGACCCACCGCGCCGACGCTGATCTCGAGCTTACGCAGCAGATCGATCAGATGCAGCCGACTCATGCCGTTGTCGTTGACCGCGTAGGCCAGATAGTGGCCATCGGGGCTCTGATCAAACAACTCGACATCGTGGCCGCTCTGACTCGAGAGTGCGCGCACCTCGCCCATGATCGGATCGAAGTAGCTGAGCTGCCAGAAGCCGCCGCCGGCGCTGTCTGCGGCGCTGAGCAACAGGATGCCTCGGCCGTCCGGGGCAAAACGCGCAGTGCGCGCGCGTATCGGGACAGCCGGGGGCGCCGGCTTGTTGTCGGTCCGGCGCGTGAGGGTCAGGGGCTCGAGCTCGGCATCGTCCAGGTTTGCGACATAGAGCTCGAGCTCGCCAGCGCCGCCCTCGGCCGGATCGGTATCAGGGCTTGCGGCCTCGCGGCCGAGCAGCAGCCGATGATCATCGAGCGCCCAGTCGAAGACCTGCCAGCGGTAGCCTGCCCCGCCGGCCACCAGTTGCGGCGTAGCGCTCGCCGCGCCGGTATCGAGCAGGTAGATTTCTCGATCGCGCCCCCCGCTGCGGTCACTGCTGAACACCAGACGCCGGCCGTCGTGCGCCCAGATGGCAGCCCCATCGCGGTTGCTGCCGTCGGTCAGCGACACCAGCGCATGCTCCTTGGGCCGGTACAGCACCAGCGCCGTGCGGCCGGAGTCGCGCGCGCTCAGCGCGGTGAACGCATCATCGTGCGCGGGCTGCGCCGCAGCGGCGATTACGCCCGATGACTCGAAGCTCAACTGCTCGCGCATCGACAGCGCTGAACGCACGCGATGCACCTGCGTGGTCTCGCCAAAGCGCGTCATCACCAGCATGCTGCCATCGGGCAGCCAATCGACGAAGCGGGTCGAACGCGAGTCGAGATAGCGCGGCAGGCTCAGCGCGACGCTCGGGTCCGGCTTCGCCAGATCCACGCGCGTAAGGCTCGCGGGGTCGGTCGACTGGGCGAGTCCCGCGGCGCTCACGCATTGCAGGAGCACGCCGGACAACCATGTGAGATTGAGATTGAAATGCAGCACTGGGTTGGTATCGTGCCTGATGGCCGGCGAGCAGTGAACCATGGTCGAGGCGATCACTCCAGATCAATTCCCTGCCTACCGGATCCACCAGCAGGCAGGACGCGTCGAGGCGCGCTGGGAGCAGATGTCGGTCGATGAGCTTTCGGCCGGCGAGGTCGTCATTCGCGTCTCGCATTCGAGCATCAACTATAAGGATGCGCTCGCAGCCAGCGGTGCGGGACGTATCCTGCGGCGCTCGCCGCTGGTCGGTGGCATCGATCTGGCCGGTCGCGTCGAGAGCTCGAGCGATGCGCGCTTCGTGCGCGGCGCCGAAGTGCTGGTCACGGGCTGCGGGCTGTCCGAGACGCGCGATGGGGGCTATGCGCTCTATGCGCGAGTGCCGGCCGCAGCCGTCGTGCCGATACCGCCCGGACTGGATGCTGCCTCGGCGATGGCGCTGGGTACGGCCGGCTTTGCCGCCGCCCTGGCCTACATTCTCATGGAGCGCAACGGCCAGCGCAGCGCGCTCGGACCCGTAGCAGTGAGCGGTGCGAGTGGGGGCGTGGGCTCCATCGCGGTGGATATGTTCGCCAGCAAGGGCTTTGAGGTCAGCGCGATGACCGGCAAGCGCGAGGCGCAGTCATACCTGCGTGAGCTGGGCGCGGCGCAGGTGCTGCTCCGCGAGCAATTGGGCATCACCTCGCAGCCGCTGGAGACGGCGCATTGGGGCGGGGCGATCGATAACGTCGGCGGTGAGTTGCTTTCCTGGCTGCTGCGCAGCACACGCGAGCGCGGCAACGTCGCCAGCATCGGGCTCGCCGCGAGCAGTGACCTGCATACGACGGTGCTGCCCTTCATATTGCGTGGCGTGAGCCTGCTGGGTGTCAATTCATCGAGCACCACGGCCGAGCTGCGCGCGCAGGTCTGGTCGCGGCTGGCTACGGATCTGAAGCCCCAGCATCTCGATCGCATCGTCACCCGCACGATCGATCGCAGCGAGCTGCCCCGAGCCTTCGATGATTACCTGCACGGTCGCGTCATCGGTCGCACTCTGGTGCGCATGGAATGAGCAGCGAGCCGCAACGGCTCATCGATGATGCGCGCGAGCTCGGGGTCACGTTAAATGCCGACCAGGCCGCAGGGCTACTGCGCCTGCTCGATGAGCTCGCGAGCTGGAATCGCCACTACAATCTGACCGCCATTACTGAGCGCGAGAGCATGATCGGCGCTCATGTGCTCGACAGTTTGTCCGCGCAGGCCGATCTGCAGGGCACGCTGGTCGCGGATGTCGGCACCGGTGCCGGCTTTCCGGGTCTGCCGCTCGCGCTGGTTGAACCGCAGCGCCAGTTCACACTGATCGATTCGGTGGCAAAGAAGATCCGCTTTGTCAGCCACGCGGTGCGCGTGCTGGGCCTGACCAATGTCGCGGTGCTGAACGCGCGTGCCGAGAGCCTGACGCCCGAGCGCCCGTTCGATACAGTCATGGCGCGCGCCTTCGCGCCGCTGGCGGACCTGCTTGAGGCCGTGCGGGGCATGTCTGGGCCCGCTACACGCGTCGTCGCGCTCAAGGGCCGCTATCCGACGGATGAGCTCGCCGAGTTGCCGCGCGGCTGGCGACTGCAGCAGGCGCGTGCAAGGCAGATCCCCGGACTGCAGGCTGAACGGCACATCCTCAGTTTTGTACGGCAGCCGGAGTGATCTTGGCTGGGGCGGATCCGAGCAACGAGGCTGGCAGCCGAAATGCACTGGCGAGGGACACGAGCAATGCGGCCGCATAGGGAATCGATTGGATCTGCAGCGCCGCGAGCCACACGGTCAGATCGGTGCTCGCCATGTCGTTGGGAATAGAGCGAATGCCGAACACGCAGGTCAACAGCCCCAGCATCAGCAACGTCTCCTCGCGCGCCGCGCCCAGTGCCGAGAGAAGCCGACGTGGTCCGGTTTTCTTCGGCGTGCGAAAGAACGGCTCGTTGCGCGTGAACAGACCCTTGAGCACCGCCAGGCCGATCGTATGCGCAAGCCCCAGGCCCGAGATCGCGGCCGCCAGCGTCTGCCGAAGATTCATGCCGACGCGGTGGGTGTACAGATGCACGAGCTTCACCAGCTTGAACATGAACAGCGACAGCGGCAGGACCGAGAACACCATCAGGGGCGGATCGACTTTCTGCGGCGCGATGATCATCGCGTACGACCAGCCGATTGCTGCAAGATTGAACAGCAGGTTAAAGCCATCCGCCACCCAGGGCAGCCA
>JBEKWD010000013.1:0-14930 GCA_049513435.1 Steroidobacteraceae bacterium
GGATCTGCGGCTTGGGGAAACCTTCTCCGACTCGCTGGCTGAGCTACTGCACGTCGCGGATCCGGCAGGGTGCAGCTTCGAGGAAGTGCTTCGGCCGCTGGTGGACGAGAAAACGCTCCTCACGGCGCTCAAGTTTCTGCGTTTGCTCTGGAAAGACAATGTACACGAAGAATTGATCGAATCAGTCAATCCTCTGAATCAGATCGAAGTCTCCTACAGTTCTTTCCGCGGTACCGCCGACATTCGATACCTCGCATTCACGTTCCGGCGCGTGCGCGGTCAAGACAGCAGCGGCGACTACCTGCTGGGCGTCGTGACTGACGTCACGGATCGCGTGCTGCTGGCGCGCGAGGTCGAACAAGTCAAAGCGGACAGCGAGTCGCAGGCCCACGTTCTGATGCAACTCCTGCGGGTTGATCCGGCAATGTTGCAGGGGTTCTTGTTTACGGCCGATGCCGCACTTCGCAAAGGCAACGCCATGCTGACCGAGCCCGGCATCGAGCAGGACGATCTGAGGAGGAAGCTCAACGGTGTATTTCGCGAAGTGCATACCATAAAAGGTGAAGCCGCGGCGCTGAGCCTGACTACCTTCGTGCAGCGACTGCATGGAATCGAGGACCGGCTCTCGGCGCTGCGCAACACGGATCCGCTCGATGGCAACGACTTTCTACCGGTGGTCGTAAAGCTTGACGAGCTGATGAGCCACATCGCGAGTATTCAGTCGATGCAGGATAGGATGGCAGCCATTAAACCGAGCAACGTCACAGGACGGTTTCGCCAGGCGTTGTCGCACGAGGCGCCTGAGGCGGATGTGCCCGTGTTGTCCGAGCCGATGCAATTCGCTGCTGCACGAGCCCCAACGCTCTCCGGACCGCCGTTGCGCGACTTGTGTCGCTCGGTAGCGCTGGAAGTGGCCACCGCACGATCTATCTCGGTACGCATTGTGACACGTGGTCTTGAGAACGTTCCGGCCGCTTATCTGGGAGCGGTCAAAGATATCTGCATCCACTTGATTCGCAACTCGGTCGTCCACGGCATAGAGCCGCCACTCGAACGCCGGGCGCGAGGCAAGAGCGAACAGGGAACTTTAACCATTAGTTTCGCGGGCGATAGCGCTGAGGACTATCTCTTGACGATCGAGGATGACGGGCGTGGGCTCAGTTACGAACAGATCGTCGACAAGGCGCTGCACCTGGGGTTGCTGACTCCGCAGCAGGTCGCCGGCCTCGATCACAGCTCAATCTATCGTTTGATCTTCAAGCCGGGATTTTCAACGGTCGAAAAAGTCTCTGAGCATGCGGGTCGCGGTGTCGGCCTGGATGCGGTCAGCAACCTGATTCGTAATTGTGGCGGCAAAATCGGTGTGTCAACCGCCGCCGGTCAATATACCCGCTTCAAGGTCTTGCTGCCCAAGCCCTCGGTTTCGCAGCAGCCAGGGGTGTCAGCCGCGTGAGCAGGCCGCGGCAAAAGAGCATTGCGGCCATGAATCGGCCCCAAATGCATCGACTCATGGTGGTCGATGACTCCAACGTCATCTGTCGGCAGATCGAGCGCGCGCAATACCTGCCGAACGTGGAGTTCGTCGGGGCCGCACGCAACGGCGTGGAAGCGTTGGAAATGCACGCCAAGCTTCGGCCAACGATCATCACCATGGACTTGACGATGCCTGAAATGGATGGCAGCGACTGCGTGGCCAAGCTAGTCGCGCGTGATCCGCAAGTTCGAATCCTCGTGATCTCCGCCCTGGCCGACAAATTGACCGCCATTGATGCCATCGATAAGGGTGCGTGTGGTTTTTTGTGCAAACCGTTCACCGAGCGGCAACTCAACGATGCGCTTCGAAAATTGATCGAGAGATAGGGCTGTCGGCGGTCTGATCGTGAACACCGAATCCGAAATCAATGTATTCGTGCACGGTGTGCTGCACTATTTCGATACTACGGTGCAGCAGATCGCAGATTGCGGCACGCCGTATCTCGCGCTGAACCGCTCCCCCGAGGTCTCCGACTACACTGGCGTAATCAAGATCAGCGGCAAACGCGAAGGCATCGTATTTTTCACCGCCCCGAAAATCATGCTTTGCGCCATGCTGATGCGGATGCAGGAAACGGATATGAGCCATGGCAATCTGTGCGACCTGGTCGGAGAGATTGCCAACACGCTGTCTGGCAATGCGCGGCGCGACTTTGGGCACAACTTCAATATATCAGTGCCGTCAATCGTGCTGGGCCGCAATGCACCGATGGAATATCCCGCTCATATCCGACCGATTGTCATTCCAATCGAGTGGCGCACTTATCATGCACGTCTGGTGGTGTGTCTGAACTAGACGCGTGGCGGATCTGCTGTGTGTGATAACGCACCGACCGACGATCCCGTTGCGGCTCAGGATGTGCGGATGAACGATCAGGTTTCGAGCCCCGACTCTGGCACGGGAACTCACTCGTCGGGCAAGAAAGACCGCACGACAGCGAGCCAGCAACCTTCATTCGACGCGCCACAAATGGGCGCGCAGTTGAGCTGCATGTCCGATAGCGAACTCAACGCATTGCCCTTCGGTGTGATCGAGATGAACCACCAGTTCAAGGTGCTGCGCTACAACAGCGCTGAATCGCGCCATTCAAGGGTACCGCCGGATCGGGTGATCGGGCAGAACTTGTTCCGTGACGTGGCCCCATGGGCCAACAACCAGCGAATCGCGCGACGCTACCGGCTGGACTCGGTCGACGAAACGATGCAGTACACGGTATCGCTAAACATGCAACAAGAAGCGGTGACGCTGCGGATGCTCAAGCCCGGTTACAGCGAGCGAATGTATCTGCTCGTGAACCGGTCGTGACGAACGAGTCGGATGGGGAGCTATTTGCGCGGATGTCGATTATGAGATGGACCCCGCGATTTTTCTGCTACCCCGCACTCCTCGTGTTGTGAGCGAGCGCCGCAGATTCAGCGTGCGGTAGGCAGTGTGGATGCGCGAAAACAGTTCGATATCCGGAAGCCTCTTGGTCAAGTAATCGTCCACGCCGGCCTCATACCCGCTCTCGTAGTCTGAGCCTGACTCCAGTGCGGTCAGCATTATCACGTAAGTGTCGAGGATTCCCTTCGCTCGCAAGCGTCGCGTAAATTCAAGTCCGTTCATTACCGGCATCTGCCAGTCCGTGATGATCACGGGGAACCATTCGTGCTCCAGAAGCTTTAATGCTTGTGCGCCATCGGAGGCTTGGCGCACGTCGAAGCCGCGGGACTGCAGCAAATCGCTGATGCGTGCTACGGTGAACGCGTCGTCGTCTACGACCAGGATTCTCGCTTCCGAGCCCTGAGCAATCGTCACGATACGCTTGGCAACGATGCTACCGTCGATATCTTGGCGCGCGCCGCTGTGCTGCATTAGGCCTCCGTCAATCCCTGCCTGCGTTAAGCCTAGGAGCATTCGACATCGACGACAAGCCATTTCGGCGGACCTGGTGTGCAACCTTTTGCATTGATTGCACGGCGTTGCGCTACCTCACACATTCATTATGAGGCTTACCGTACATACGAGGAAGCGCAAGGTAGTAGAGACTACAATAACCAGTGAGTTTGTCCGCAGCGCACTGACCCGCGCCTCCACCGCAGAGCTCGCGAGCTAGGCGCGCGAAGCGCTCCTGAATCCACCATAGGTCAGATACAAACCAACTATCAGCGCAATTGCGGCGTAAACGTAAAACAGTTGCTGGTAGTGGAACCCATTTAGAAAAAACGCGCCGCTGGATGCCGGTGGGACGATTAGAAAAAGAGCGCCTTTGATCAGCGCGATCCAGCCAGCGAGCGTAACGAGCACGGTCAAGGTGCCGCCCGACCAAATATTGTGTGTGAGCACCATTGCCAGGCCGGCTATCACTACGACGATACCTAAAACTAACGTCAGCGGTGCGTTCCCGAGCATCGACGTCACCGTGTCCGCCATGGCCTGTCCGCGCAAAAACATCGACAGCGCCATCACGATGCAGTAGAGCCCCAATAGTCTGCTTAGAAACAGCGTGCGTGAGGACATTGGCACCTCCATGCGCTAAAAGTCCTGTGTCAGGCCAAAAAACAAGCCCCGTCTTGCACCGTACTGTGGCGCAAATACGCCTATGCCGGTGCCGCTTCGAATCTCGTAGTTCTTATCGAATAGATTGACGACATCAAACCGAGCTGTCAGTGGCCCAGGCGCACCGTCCTGGAAGGCATGGGTCATGCCGAAATTCCACTGAGTGTAGCTGGGTGTGTGATCGCCATTCGGGATGGAGAAACCGTAAGGCACGGTTGGACTCGGGGCGACCAGCTGCAGGTCATCGCGCAGTCCGGTGCCGAATATCGTATCCAGATTAAGCCGCGTGCCGAGCAACAGATAGGACACGCCACCGGAGGCCGATACGCGCTCCTCGTGATCCAGATGGATGAAGTTGTCGGCGATGTAGGCGAGCTGCTGCGCGTTGAAGCTGAACTGCGAGGATTCGACATCCTTGCCCTTGGCGGACTGCACGGCGGCATTGACGTAGGCGGAAAAGCCGTTGGTGGTGTAGTTGCTACTGAACTCAACGCCGCCGACCTGGCCGAAGCGATAGTTGAAAGGTGTCAGAATGATCGGGGCGCCGAATTGGCCTTCATCGATGAGGTTTTGCGCGGTTCGCCAAAAAACGTCGATCCCTAGCGTCAGCGCCTTGTCGAGCAGCTTCTGCTGCACACCAAAATCGTAGTAGTCGGAGCGCTCGGCGAAAGGGGCCGTGTCCTGCGCCTCGGAGCCAGGCGGGGCGGCCGTCGTGTTGGCGAAGCTCGTAAGGGTTCCGCTGGCGACCAGCTCGAACGGCGGTGGTGTAAAATAGCGTGAGTAACCGCCATGTGCGGTCGTGCCGGGCAGCACCTCCCACACCACGTTGAGGCGCGGGCTGAATTGGCTGCCGCTCGAATAGGCATGGTACTCGTCAAAGCGCAGGCCGTAATTGACGGTCACGTTTGAAAGCGCTTTCCACTCATCCTGCAGGTACAGACTCACGAGCGTCTGCGTCTGCGAACTGTTCTGCACGATCGCCTCGGGCACGTCGCTGATCGGATAACCGACCGGATAGTAGAACAAACCCTCCGAGATGGTAGGGTCTGGAGACACCGGTAGAACCGAGGAAGTCGTGTCGCTGGTGGAGATGTCGTGCTGCAGATAAAAGCCGGCGCGCAGCGTATGCGTATCGGTGAGTTTATAGGCACTGTCGGTCTGCCAGGCCAGAGCCGTATCGCCTTTGAAGGCGTTTTGAGCGATGCCGTTGTAGAGCAGATCCCCGACCCAGTCCGGTTCGAAATCAAGGCTGGTATAGCGGGCCGAGAGCGAGCTCTGCAAATTGAAAGCGCCTTGCGAGTGCTGCCAGCTCACGATCGCGTATTGCGCCAGCTCGTGCTGGTTCTCGTTCAGATTGTCGCTCAGAAAGTCGGTCACGCCCTCGTCGCTCAGGCCGTTCGAAGGCTGCAGGCCCTGCTGGTTCGGAATCTGGAACTGCTCATTTGATACACCGAGCACGAGCGACAAGCGATCGTTCGGATCGATAATGTCCTCGAAGTAGCCGAAGCCATGCAATTGGGTCGAGTGATCATGCAGCGGTTCGGAAGAGTCGTCGGGAGATTCAATACCCAGATCGTTGCGCAACATCGACGCGCTCACGAAATAGCTGAGATTGCCGGAGCTTCCGGCGTACCAGGCCGATGGCTCAATTGTCGAGTGGCTACCACCATACAGCGACACTGATCCACCCGGCTCCAGCAGGCCGCTCCTAGTCGTGAGATCGATGATACCGGCGGTGCGCAGACCGTATTCTGCCGGCAGCGCGCCCGTAATCAGGCTCATGGAAGAGATCAGTCGCGGGTCGAGCGTCTGACTGAAGACGCTGATGCCCTCAGGCAGGATGATGCCGTTGAGCCGATATTGCAGATCGTTATGATCACCGCGCACGTGGATCTGCCCGAAGGAGTCCTGGGCGACATCCGGCGCCTGCAGCATGATCTGGTTGAGCTGTACGTTGCCGCCACCAGGCATCGCGGCGATCGCGGCGGCGTCGATGGTCGTGACGGTCGCGCCGGTCTGAGTCTCGATTCCGGAGCGCTCCGCGTTCAGGCGCGTCGCCACGATCACGACCTCCGACAGACTGCCGGATGTGCTGGCCGCACTGCTCGGCGCAGTTGTAGCGTTGGCGCTGGCAGCCACAACCACAGCGCCGCTCGCGGCGCTGCTAGTGCTGCTGTCTACTGAATCGACAGTGCCATCACTGTTCGCAGCACGCGACTGCGAGGCCGCCCCGATTGAGGCGCTCAAACACAAAGCAATCAATGTAAGAGCATTCGAGTACGACATGTCATTGAATCCCGTATCGGCAAATGGACAGGCGTGGGCGCTTCAACACGCGCACTCGGCCTGGACAAGGTCAAACCCACGTCAAGTGGGCATTTGCTGGATTCAGACTGCCGGCGGGCCGCGCGCGTCATAGAACGCGGCGTCGTTGCTTTGCGGAAGGGAGATCGAGATGGGAAAGTGGTAGCTGCGAGGGCCCGGCACTACAGCGTGGACGATGGCGGGCGGTCCTGGTGCGCTGCCGGCCGCGAACAGGCACAGCAGGCATTGCACATCCGTGTTCCCGCGCGCGAGTTCATCCCTATGATAGTGGGAGGCCTGCGCGATACCGGCAAATGCGATAGCCAAAACCATCGCCAGCGCGATGCGCCGCCGTAGCCGCGACGGGAATAAAGTACGCGAAGCCGGTTTCACGTGATGCCGATAACAGCCTATAGCCCACGCTCTGGGCGGGCGCGTGGATAGGCTTAACGCAGTTCGAACCGATGTCAAGCCCTATCGTCAGCCGGTAAAGCGCCGCCGCTTCATCGGCTGGATGGCAATTTTACTTTGTCATGACCGTGACGCGTCCAACACTGGTGTCACCGGCATAGAGATTGTCGCGCGGATCGAACGACCAGTAGCTGGCCTCAATAAACTGCCCGACCCCTATTCCCATGCCGTTGCCGATCGCGCCTAGCACTCTGCCGCTTCGATCCAGCTTCAGGAACTGCCCGTCCTGCCCGCTGGCCATCCAGGGATTGCCCCGATGGTCAAAATTCAGTGCGCACACCAGATTGCGCATCTGCAGTGTGCGCAGGAACTCGCCATTCGCATTGTAGATCACGATGCGGTACTGCTCGCGATCACCGATCCAAACATCCCCGTTCGAAGGATCGATCGCGAAACCGTGTGTCGAGTCGAACTTGCCGTTGCCGACCTCATTGCCGAACCACTGGTTCACGAATTTTCCTTCCTTGTCCAGATGAACGATGCGCGCAACGCCCTCTTTGTTGGTCGGATCGTCGGAATCGACATCATTCGGGCTCTCGTTGGCATGGCCTCCGGCGATATACAGATCACCGTTCGGTGCGAAGGCGACCATGACCGGCTGCCACAGTAGGCGTTGCCCTTTTGACTCGTCCCAATCACCGCGATGGCCACGTGTGCCGACGGTCCGCAGTAATTTGCCTTGCGGGGACAGTTCCATAACGATGGCCAGGCCAGCGTCGGTAATCCAGACATTGTCGTCTGCATCGACGGCCATGCCGTGCGCCTTGGCCAGATGCCCGATCACGTCCTCGCCGATCGTCAGCATCAGTTTGTGGTTGCTGTCGAACTTGAACAATTGCGGCACACCGGGAAGGCTGCGCTTGAGGACCCAGAGATCGCCCTTGGAGTCGAGCGCCACCGACGGGATTCCGCCTACGCCTTTTGGCACAAAATACGGGTAAGAAAACGAATATCCCATCTGCTGCTGCCACTCGACGCGCTGCATGGCGCCGCGCGCCTTGCCGCCGCGGCGCCCACAAATGGGCGAATGGCTGCAATTGGGCCCGGAATCCGCGCTTGCCACGTACGGTGGGCGCGCCTCCTTGGCAATCACGTTCACGTGGCCATCCGGGTCGACTAGCGTGAATCCGGTCGGGTCGGGAAACGTGCCTTGCAGAAACCATGCGGGCTGACCGTTCTCGGCTGGTCCGCGAGTCGGCGGCGCAGTCTGTGCCCCAATCCCCATCGAGGCCAGTAGCATCCCCGGTGCCAGCAATAAGCGCGCGATATCTTGTTTTTTCATTCGACAGGGCCTCCAGAGCGTTTACGTTTCCTCTGTCCAGACGCGAAAACCTTCCAGGACATTTGGGCCGAAAGTCATGCTGATGGCGACGTCCGCCGCATCACGACCGCGCGCGATCAGCACGCGGCCAATGCGCGGCTCATTATTGCGCGGATCGAACGCATACCACTGACCTCCGATATACGCTTCGAACCAACTTGCAAAGTCCATCGGTATATCGGATGGGGGTATGCCGATGTCCCCCAGATAGCCGGTGCAATATCGCGCCGGAACATTCAGACAGCGGCACAAGGCGATCGCCAGATGCGAGTAATCCCGGCACACGCCCTGCCGTTCGTTGAAAGCTTCCCACGCAGTGCGCGTTGCGCGTGCGAACTGATAACCAAATGCGATGTGCTGGTGGACGAAGTCGCAAATCGCCTGCACGCGTGCCCAGCCCGACGTTATGCCGCCGAACTGGTTCCATGCGACTGCGGACAACAGTTCCGTATCGCAGTAGCGGCTGGCGAGCAGGTAGACCAATGTCTCATCAGGCAGCGACTCCACCGGGTGCAGTTGCGCGTTCGGCACGACCGGATCGGTCAGCCCGTGGTCACGGACAACGGCCTCGGCGGTAATGCGCATGCGGCCCGCGGGAGCCACCAGACGGGTGCACCAGTTGCCAAATCCATCTCGATACAACACCAATGGGACCCCGGGATCAGTGATCATGTTATCCGCACGAAGCAGGTCACTTGCGCGTGTGTAGTGAATATTCAACAGCGCCAGCATGGGCGTAGGCTGCGCACACCGATAAATCAGCTCGTAGCCAACCCGTATTAGCACCTATATTCTCCGCGCACGATAACAGCGCATTCGCCCGGCGTTGCAAAAACTTCAAACCTGCGACCGACACGACCCGGCATCTCAGGGGCTACGTCGTTCCAGCCGCATCCAGATCGGCTGCTTGCTGCGCAGGTTGATCAGTGCCTCGAGCTCCATCGCCTGCCCGGGAGCGCACGTGAGTCGGAACTCGCGTCCAACACGATATAGGTGCATGCACATCTCGTACAGTGCCATGGTTTCGCCGATGCAATGGCGCGCCCCGGCGCCAAACGGGATGCGCGCGAACTGCGAGGCGTTGGGCGCGGATTGCGACGCTACGCGCTCGGGTCTGAACGCCTCCGGCTCGCTCCAGAACTTCGGGTGTCGATGAACCAGATAGGGGCTCAGTAGCACCTCTGCGCCGGCCGGAATCGTGCAACCCGCAAGCACGTCGGGGCCAATGCTCTGGCGCGAAATCACCCAGACCGGCGGGTACAGTCGCAGCGCCTCATCGACGATGCTGCGGGTGTAGGTCAGTGATTCGCTCGCCTGCAGACCGAGCGCTGCCGGCTCGGACAGCGCATCAATCTCGGCGTGCAGCGTGCTCTCGACCTGCGGATGCTGCGAGATCAGATACCAGGCGGAATTCAGGCCGCTGGCCGCGGTCTCATGCCCAGCGATGATGAGCGTCATCACCTCATCGATCAGCTCGCGTTCGCCCATGGGCGCACCGCTTGCTTTGTCACGCGCAGTCAGCAGCATGCCGATGAAATCAAAGTGCTCCATGCCATCCTCGCGTCGGCGCCTGATGAGTTGGAGGACGAGCTTGCGCAACTGGTAGAACCTGGCCGCAAAGCTCAGATCCCGCGTCGAATCCTTGGTGATGATGTCGAAGGGATTCGGACCAAGCTCCGGCGGCAGCGCGTCAAGATCGCCGCCGAAGATGGCGCGCAGGATGACCTCGAGCGTGATCTCACTCATCTCGTCAGTGATGTTGATGGGCTCGCCACTGGCCATGTGCCGCTGCCAGCGTTCGATCAATCGGTCGTTGGCCTGATTGATCACGGTGGCGAACTGTGTAATCACACGGCGGTGAAATAGGGGCTGCATCATGTAGCGCTGCGTGCGCCACAATTCACCATCGCTGGTGACGATGCCATTGCCCAGCAGCATCCTGACCCGATCCAGACCGAAACCTTTGCGGTAATTATTGTGATTGGTCACCAGCACGCGCTTGACGTCGTCCGGGTGATTGATCACATAGACGTGACAGCGTTGTCCTGGTGAATAGATCCGATAGATGTCGCCGAACCGCGCGTTGAGCCCGCGCATACGCTCGAGGGAGTCGGGCGCATCACCGATATCGAAAGCGAATTCGGGCTCCGGCGGCGTGCGAGCGGACGGGGTGGCAAGATGGGTCGGCATGAGCTCAAATCGCAGGATATAGCAATCGGGTGTCCCTAGCGCTCCTTATCGTAGACCAGCACCTCATTCACCCACATGCCCTTGGTGTTCCTCAAATGCTCGGTCACGGTTAGGGTTGTACCGTCCTTGGACTCAACGCGGCTCAGGTAACCGACAACTTTGCCGCCCCGCTTAAGCACGCTCTTGGTCACATAATCATTGATACGCCGGACTGCAATCGTGTCGTAATCAGGATTGCCAGTGGCCGCGTAATCTTTACCGTCATAGTTGAAGGTCGACTCAAAGACTTCCGATTCACCTTCGGCGCTCTCGCCCTTGACGATGAGCTCCAGGCCGTCGGGAGTCTGCGTATACGTGCGCAGCTGACTGGTCGGTGTCGGTGTGGAGCCGAATTTCGACTTGGCGACGTTCAGAATCCAGCCTCCCAGCACTGGGTCGGGGGCGCTCGCGGCCAGAGCCGCACACGGCAGCAGCGCTGCGAGCGCCGTCCCAGCCATCATGCGGATCAGTCGTGGCATCAGATATCCCCTCGCTTTGCAGCTTATTAGAGCAAACGTCGGCCGCGCGATGCAATTAAGGCGCCGCTCGGGGATGCGCGGTGCTAGCCGATTGTGATGCAGTATCTACCGCTAGCGTGCGCTGGCAGCTAAACTGCGGCCACCAGATAGGGAGGGGCCCGTTATAGTGCACAATGTGGTGCACCGCGCGCGCGTGCGCGCGGTCCGTGGGGTCGTGAAACGCGCTGGCTGTGGCTTGCTCGCGGGGCTACTGCTCGGCGCTGCCGCCAGCGTCTGGGCCTCGCCACACCGCAGTAACAGTCTCGACCCCTATCCGAGCGCCGCCGTGGCTTACGCTGCGGTCGTCGATGGCGGCCTGCTCTGGGGCCGTAATCTCGATATGCACCGCGCGCCCGCCTCACTGACGAAACTGCTGACGGCGCTGGTCGTGCTGGACTCCAATTGGCAGCCCGAAGCCGTGCTGCCCGTGAGCCACGCGGCCGCACATATCACGCATCCACGGGTCGGTTTGCATACCGGTGATACGATCCGTGCCGATGACGCCTTGACCGCGATGCTGATGCATTCGGCCAACGATGCGTGCCTCGTGCTCGTTGAGCACGCTGCGCCCAGCTTGCCGGCCTTTGCGCAGCGCATGAATGCGCGCGCCGAGCAGCTCGGCATGCACGATTCTCACTTTGTGCACCCCTGTGGCTTCGACGCCGAGGGACAGTACTCGACCGTGACTGATTTGCTGCTTTTGGCGCGCGCCGCGCACAGCGATCCGCGTATTGCACAGATTGTTTCTCAGCGCGAGGCGGCCATCTCGACTGGCAAGGATCGGGTTCTGACTTTCCACAATACCAATCAGCTGTTAGGTCGACTCGAAGGCGTCATGGGACTGAAAACCGGCTACACGGCGCAGGCGGGACATTGCCTGATCGCGGTAGCCGAGCAGTCCGGCCATCGTGTCTGGCTCGTATTGCTCGATGCGCAACAGCGTTGGCGCTCTGCGCACCGGATCATCACCGACGCGTTCGCTGCCGTCGCGCCTGGCGCGCCGGTGCGCTCCCCGGCACGCGCGAGCCTCAGATCAGCCTCGCTCTCTCAGCCATCCTTCAGCGGTTATCCGGGGAATCGATAGGCGCGCAGTTGGTTCGTCCGGACATGACGCAATCCTGAAGTGCCGATACTCTGTGCAGAATATGCCAGAGGAGTAATCCCCCCAGGACCAGTGCGAGCGCGAAGATCAGACCAAACAGTGCACTGGACCGCCCGTCACGGCCCGGCGGCTCCTGCGGATCCGGCTCACCGCCCGGCGCCACTCAAAGCTCCCCTGTCCGCTGCCCCTTCCGCGGCCAGTTGCCGTTCCAATTCGGGCAGAATCTGAAAGATGTCACCGACCAATCCGATGTCGGCCACTTCGAAAATCGGCGCCTCCGCATCCTTGTTGATGGCCACGATCGTGCGCGCGTCCTTGATGCCGGTCAGGTGTTGGATCGCCCCGGAAATTCCAATCGCGAAATACACCTCCGGGGCGATGATCTTGCCCGTCTGTCCGACCTGCAGCTCGTTGGGCGCATAGCCGGCGTCAACCGCGGCCCGAGAGGCACCGACCGCCGCGCCAAGCCGATCCGCCAGCGAATAAAGCATGGAAAAGCTCTCAGCGCTGCCGAACGCTCTGCCGCCGGCGAGCACACGCGTTGCGCTCTGCAGATCCGGTCGCGCGCTCTGGGCCTTCGAAACCGACAGGAACCGCGTATGCGTTGGCAGCGGTACATTCAAGGCGCGCGTTTCGACCGTGGCGTTACCGCCCGTAGCGACCGCGGCAAAAGAGGCAACGCGCACCGTGGCTGCGAGCTTCTCGGCGGCGGCGACCTCGACCGTCACGATCACATTGCCCGCATAGATTGGACGGCGAAAGCGGCTCGCTGACTCGACCGCCATAATATCGCTGATCTGGGGAATGTTGAGCAAGGCTGCTACGCGCGGCAACAGATCCTTGCCAAAAGTGGTCGAGGGCGCGAGCACATGCGAGAAC
The DNA here is from genome assembly GCA_049513435.1 of Steroidobacteraceae bacterium. Classification (GTDB taxonomy): domain Bacteria; phylum Pseudomonadota; class Gammaproteobacteria; order Steroidobacterales; family Steroidobacteraceae; genus FEN-1191. The sequence continues at coordinate 12,897 of JBEKWD010000013.1, forward strand.
TCCGGCGCAAGCGCCGCCAGTTGCGGCGCCAGTACGGCCGCCAGCGCGTGCGCGTTGGCTGGATTTTCGAGCTTGAGCACACGCTTGACCCCCCGCAGGTTGGCAGCCTGCGCCGCCACGGCGGTGGCATCCGCCGCGCACACCACGATCGTGACTTCGGCCTCGGGAACCGCGAGCGCGCAGGTCACGCACTTGGCCGTGTTCTGATTGAGCCGCTCGCCGTCATGCTCGGCGACGATCAGGACCTTGTTCATTGAAACAGGCCCCGGGCTCTGAGCGCTGCGACGAGCTCCGCGACGTCCTTGACGCGAATTCCCTTCTGTCGCTGCGCCGGCGGCTCGAAGCGCAACAGCTTCATGCGCGGGGCGCTATCGATGGACAGTTGCGCCATTGTCAGCGTGCTCAGCGGCTTCTTTTTCGCCTTCATGATATCGGGCAGCTTGACATAGCGAGGCTCATTCAAGCGCAGGTCGGTCGTGAAGACAGCCGGCAGATCCACTTCCAGAGTTTCGATTCCCGCGTCCACTTCGCGGGCCACGACGGCTTTGTCGCCCTCCAGCTTGATGCTCGATGCGAACGTAGCCTGTGGCCGATCCCAGAGCGCCGCCAGCATTTGCCCGGTTTGTCCGTTATCGTCGTCTATCGCCTGTTTACCCAGAATGACCGCGAAGGGCTGCTCGGTTTCGATGAGCTTCAGAAAGATTCGAGCGATCACCGCCGGCTCGACCATGCCCTCGGCCTGTACGTGGATGGCGCGGTCGGCCCCCATCGCCAGCGCATTGCGCAATTGCTGCTGGCAATCGATCGGCCCGATCCCGATCACCACCACCTCGTCGGCCGCGCCGCGCTCGCGCAGGCGCAGGGCCTCCTCGAGGGCTATCTCATCGAAGGGATTGGCGCTCATTTTCACGCCATCGGTCACGACGCCCGAGCCATCCGGCTTGGCGCGCACCCGCACGCTGAAGTCCACGACCCGCTTGATGCCGACCAGAATGCGTTTCAAGGCGACAGCTCCTTCACCAGCCGATCCGCATGATAGATTTTTCTCAGGGCCTCAATGATGCCGCGTGCGTCCACCGCGATGGCCCGATTGACGCCGCCGTCATAGCCGTAGTACCCGCCCAAGGACTCGCTGTTGCCGTCGAAGATCAGCCCGATCACCTCGCCATTGCGACCGATCACCGGCGAGCCCGAATTGCCCCCGACGATATCGTTGGTCGAAACGAAATTCAGGTCCACGTCGGGATCCAGTCCATGCTCGGCATTGATCCAGCTAATCGGTAGTCTGAAAGGCTCGTTTTCACTCGCATGTGCATAGGCACCGGCGAATTTCGTAGTTGCCGCGACCGCCTGGCCATTTTCCTGATAGCCCATCACCGTTCCATATGAGAGCCGCAATGTAAAGGTTGCATCCGGATAAGCGCTGGTGCCCGACAGCGCGAAGCGCGCCTTGGCGATCAGGCCCGCATTCTTGGTGACGACCGCCTGAACCGAGTTCTCGTAGTCGTCCCTGACGGTGCGAGCTGGCGCATCAAGCGTGCGGGCGAAATCCAGCAGCGGATCCTGATATGCATCGATAGTCGCCGGACCGCCGGCCAGCAGCTGGGCGCGCACGCTGGCATCCATGAGCCTGGTGCCGCCGATGATCGCATCGGCGATCTCTTGCGGATTGCGCTCGCGCAGTAGCGCTTCGACATCAGCATCCCGGCTGCCCAGGTTTTCGCGCACTTTCTGCAGCCACCAGGCCAGTATGGTTCGCTCGAGCTCGGCATGGATGGGTGCCGGCGAGACAATCCTCTGCTTCAGTGTCGGGAAGTTGGCGTCCGTGTACTCCTCGAGCCGTCGGCCGTCGGGTTTGCCGGCTTCGGTGGCATATCGGTTCAGGGCAATCGCCTGGCCGAGCAATGGGGAGAGGCGCTGCGGAAAATGCTCCAACAACTCCAGGCGCGCATAAATCTCCCGCGCATGCACTATGGCGGCAACTATCGCGTCCCATGCGCGCCCATCGACAAGATGCTCACGCAGGTCCTCCTC
>JBEKWD010000014.1:0-14787 GCA_049513435.1 Steroidobacteraceae bacterium
CCCGAATGCTCGATAGCATGGCGGGCATAATCACCGGCACGCGCGATGCGCTGACACGCTTTACTCGGCCGTTGAGCGGCTCCTATTATTTCGTGCCTTCAGTTGAGAGTCTGCGGCGCTTGCGCGGTACACCGAGCCTGGTCTAGATGAAATCGAGGCATTAGCGCCAAAGCACCCCGGTGATGCCAACTACGACGAGTTAGGGAGAATCTCGTGAGCGCGCTACGCATTTCGACCGATCCAGGGGAGCTCGATGTGGAAATGATCCATCGGTTTCTCTCGAAAGAGTCCTATTGGGCCGTTGGAATATCACGCGCGGTATTGGAACGCGCTCTGGTCAACTCGCTGTGCTTCGGGTGCTATCTCAACAATCTTCAGGTGGCATTCGCCCGAGTCGTCACTGATCGGGCAACCTTCGCGCACCTGAAAGACGTGTTCGTGCTGCCAGAATTCCGCGGCCGTGGCTTCGGCACGCAATTGATGCGGGCGGTAATGGCCTATCCCGATCTACGCGCAGTGACCTTTACTCTCCAAACGGATGACGCGCATGCACTTTACGAAAAATTCGGATTCGCCCTCTACCCCCGCCCCGAGCGATCGATGGTCAGAAACGGAAGCTTTCTCGAGGCTGTCGATCGCCTTTGTTAGCGGGATGACGAAGTCGTAGCACGTCGCTCGGGCGAGTTCAGATACGGGACGAAGCCATTGACCTCGGTAGCCAGCTTGTAGAGCGAGGTGGTTGCCGTAATGTAAAGCGCGTCGAGATCCGCACCACCCCAGGCGAGATTTGCGGGTTGCTCCGGCATGAGTATGGTTCCGAGATGCGTGCCCTGCGCATCCCAGACCCAGATGCCGCCTGGACCCGTAACGTATAGGTTTCCTTTGCGGTCCACTTTTATGCCGTCAGGAACGCCATCATGCTCCCCGCCCGGTTCCTCGCCGAAGATGCGCCCGTTCGCGAGCGTGCCGTCGCGCTGGAAGTCGTATACGCGTATGTTGCGCTGCTGACTGTCATCCACGTAAAGCTTGCGGCCGTCCGGAGAGAATGCCAGTCCATTGGGCTGTGACAATTCCGTGCTCAGCAGCCTGACGTTGCCGGCGCCATCAAGGCGGAATACCCCTTGAAAGGCAAGCTCCTGCTTCTCTCCTGGCGGTAAGTCGAGCGTGGGATCGGTGAAATACAGGGCGCCGTCCGGACCCAGCACGATATCATTCGGACTGTTGAATTTCTTTCCCTGGTAGCGGTCGGCAAGAACCGTGACTGCGCCTTCGGGACTCACCCTGATGATTGCTCGCAACACGCTGGCGCAATCGATCAGATGATGCTCCTGATCGTACGTGCTGCCGTCCGGATCCCCGAGCGCGACGATATCGGTTTTCTGACCATCGAGCGAGACCTTGTAGATCTTGTTCTGCACCTCATCACTGAGGTACAGAAACCCCGCAGGATCCCATACGGGACCCTCGGTAAATCCGAAATCTTTGGCGACCAGGACGAGTGCGCTCTCCCGGCGGATGAGCCTCCAGAATCGCGCCGACTGCGCCTGCAAACCGAACTGCCGCTGCATAGGCTCCGGTTGCCCAGCAAACGAGCACCCCACAAACACAATCAGCCCGGCCACAATATTGAAAAGTCGCCTCACGGTGCCTCACTGCTTCTGCGCGGGACTCTGCGTCGCATTCCTGGCAACACTCATGAGATACCCAACGATATCGTCGAGTTCGGCCGGACTGAGTGTCCGGCCATAGTCCTCGGGCATGATTGGCTGCGACGAGGGCTTGATGCCCGCAACTTCAGACTTCTGAAGCAGATGAAACGCTCCATCTGACGATTGCAGCTGCAGCGAGAAGTTGTCTTCGTTGCGCACTACTCCGTCCCAGACTCTTCCGCCTACCAAGCTCACTTGCACCTCGCTAGCGTTTCCAGTCGCATCGCGCACATTCAAGATGGCATGTCGGATTTCATCCGGCAAGAAATTGGCCGCGTACGCGGACAGATCGGAGCCTATGAACCCACCTCGACCGTCGATCATGTGGCATTGCGAGCATTGGGCATGACCGAAAAACAACGCCGCTCCACGCTGCGGGTCGCCTGGAATCGGTATCGCGTCGCTTCTACCCTGGAGCGTTCGCAAGTACCTCACCAGTGCTTGAAGTTTGGCGTCTCCGAGGGCCGAAAAATTGGGCATTCCGGTCAGGAAAACGCCATTGCGCAGGATTCGAAGCAATTCCTCGTCGCTGCGACGTCGAACCTCCGCCCGAGTGGCAATGTTCGGACCGCGCTCAGCGCCTCGCCCGTCCAGCCCGTGGCAACCAGCACAAGTCCCGGCAAAGATCTGACGCGCGGCGGCATCATCCTGCTGGCTCTGTGCTCGATCCTGTTTCCCATTCTGGCCCGGGACTTGCGCATGAGCAGCCCAGCCGCCGGCGCATAGGATCAATGCGCATGCAATGATCCAGTAGATTTGCCGGTGATCCGGAATGTTGTTCAGATCGAAATCTCTAGCAGTTGTAGTGGCGACCGTGCCGCCTGCGGCAGATCCGACGCTTCGGTCTGCTTAATGAGGCTTATCTATCGTGCGCTCGGCACTGTCAACCCCTTATTTTTGAGCCGCGTCGGATCAGGCTGCTATTGAACGAATCTGCTAGTCTATCTCGCTATACCGTGTGTCTCTTAGTGAATGGATCAGATCGCCGCCGTGTTTCTGATGCCCAGGCAATCATGGCTAACGCCTCCGCAGGCCGCAACGCCTAGAACGATGCGGCCACACCGGCGAATCCTTGGCGTCGCAGTGCTGCTCGCACCGTTCGTCGCACTTGGGCAGAGCCCGGTCACGCCACCGACCAGCGTCAGCGTCGCAATTGACGTGCATCAGGATGCTCTGGCCGTGCAGCCGATCGGCGGTAACTGGCCTTCGTATAACGGCAACTATTCGGGCCAACGGTACAGTGGTTTGGCGGGAATCAACGCGCAGAATGTCTCCGCGCTGCGTGCACAATGGGTTTTTCATGCGCCGAATTCGGATGCGCTAGAGGTCACGCCCATTGTGCTCGACGGCTTGATGTTCGTGACTTCCGCCAACGACGCCTATGCGCTGGATGCGCAAACCGGCCGAGTGGTTTGGCATTATGCGCGGCCGGTCACCGAGGGCTTGATTGACGATGCATCCGAACACCACAACCGCGGGGTGGGCGTCTGGGGATCCTCGGTCTTCATGGAAACCGACAATGCACACCTGCTGTGCCTGGACGCGCGTTCAGGACATCTGCGCTGGGATGTCGCCTACGCCGAGGGCAACCCGAATTACGGCGCCACCAGTGCCCCTCTGGTCGTCAAAGGCAAGGTGATCGTCGGCACTTCCGGGGGCGATGACGGAGTGCGCGGCTTTGTCGCCGCCTTCGAGGCCGATACCGGAAAGCTGGCGTGGAAGTTCTGGACGATTCCTGCGCCCGGTGAGCCTGGCTCGCAAAGCTGGCCGGGCAACAGCTATCTGCACGGCGGAGGAACCACGTGGATGCCAGGGACCTACGATCCCGAACTCAATACGATCTACTGGGGAACCGGCAATCCTGCTCCGGATTTCGATGGCGGCCCACGACCGGGCGACGATCTGTACACCGACAGCGTTCTGGCGCTCGATGCTGACAGCGGCGAGCTCAAATGGTATTTCCAGTTTACGCCGCATGACCTGTTTGATTACGACGCCGAGGAGACTCCGGTTCTGATCGACACGACCTATCAGGGCAAGCCGCGTAAATTGCTGGTCGAGGCCAACCGTAACGGCTTCCTGTACGTTTTCGATCGAACCGATGGCAAGTTTCTCGCGGCGACGCAATTCGCTGAGCATCTGAATTGGGCCAGCGGCATCGATCCACAGGGTCATCCGATTCGTACCGAAGTCATGCCCACGGCAAACGGTACACGCGTCTGTCCGGGCCTCAGCGGCGCGACGAACTGGTATTCCCCGTCCTACAATCTCGGCACGCATGACTTGTACTTCATGGTACTGGACAGTTGCGACATCTATCTGCTCAACGCCGAGAAATTCATTCCGGGCCAGACCTATTATGCGACCGGCACGAAGCACAGCCCGAGCGACGCCTCGCGCAAGATACTGATGGCTTACTCTTTGGATGCGGACAAAATTATTTGGAAATATCCGCAAGTTGGCTCCGCGCGATCGAGCGGCGGCACCATGAGTACCGCGGGCGGCTTGGTGTTCTTCGGCGACGACAGCCGCTCCTTCGAGGCTGTGGATGCGCGCTCGGGCGCTTCACTGTGGCACTTCAACACTGGCCAGGACATTCACGCCTCGCCGATGAGCTATGCCGTTAATGGCAATCAATACGTCGCGATTGCTGCGGGCAGCGACGTGTTCAGCTTTAGTCTGCATTAGTGAACCAAACACTACGCTCACCATTTCGGGAGAACCTTACGATGGCCTCTGTACTCGGTAATCGCAGGAATTTTGCTGCCCGCCTGGCTTCACTGTTCGCTGGTCTGGGCGTCGCTGGCGCGCTCTCCAGCTCTAAAGCGCAGGCCCAAGCCCGGCTGGGCCCCCAAAAGCTCGACTATGAAGGCAAACCTGTGAGCGACGGCTTTATCACACCGCTCATCATCAACAACGGCGTCATCTACGTGGCAGGCCAAGGCGCGCACTCGCACGATGCAACCGGAACCTTCGCCATGGACATTGATACCCATACCAAAAAAGTCATGGAAAACATCAAGACCTTGGTTGAGGCCGGTGGCGGAACCATGGAGAGCATCCTGCAATTGACCGTCTTTTTGACCAAGATCGAAGACTTCGAAGGTATGAACAAGGTGTTCAAGACTTACTTTCCACACGGAGGTCCCGCCCGCACCACCGTCGCAGTCGCGGCTCTGCCTGGACAGTCTCTGGTGGAAATCAACTGCACCGCGGCGGTGGTCAACGCGACGAAGAAGGTGGCGTAGTCATGCTATTTCCTACGGACTCCAATCGTCGTTCGTTTATGACCGTGCTGAGTGCAGCTGTAGCCGGATTCCTGATGCCCAATCGAATGCTCGGCAGCCCCACAGCCGCCGCGCCGGCGCCCGGCGCTCTGACCGGTTTTGGCTCCTCGGGAAACGTCTACGAAGAGCTCGGGGTCACCCCCGTCATCAACGCACAAGGCACGATGACCGTGCTGGGCGGATCGCTGATGCGCCCGGAAGTCGAAGCCGTGATGAGCATGGCCGGCCGTCATTTCGTCCCGATCCTGGAACTCGAAGCCGCGGCGGGCAAACGCATCGCCAAGATGCTGAAGCTTCCTGATGGCTACGACGCGATCGTGACCTCCGGTGCCGCGGCGGCGATGCAATCGGGGCTCGCCGGAATCCTCACCGGCGACAATCCGCGATTCATTGAGCAGCTGCCAGATCTGACCGGCATGAAATCCGAGGTGATTATTCAGAAGTCCCACCGCAACCCGTTCGATCATCAACTGCGCGGCACCGGCGTCAAGTTGATAGTGATCGAGACCAAGGAGCAGCTGCTCGGAGCCATCAGCCCCAAAACCGCAATGATGCATTTTACAAATTTCGCGGATGCGGATGGCGCTATCAAAGTCGCGGAATGGGTGCAAATCGCGCATGCCCACAACCTGCCGGCTTTCATTGATGCCGCGGCCGATACTCCTCCGGTATCGCATCTCTGGGATTACGCCCAAATGGGCTACGATTTGATCGCCTTTAGCGGCGGCAAGGCGATTCGGGGGCCGCAGTGCGCGGGCCTGCTCGTGGGCAGGAAGGACTTAGTGGCCTACGCCCTGATGAACAACAGCCCGAACGAAGATACCCTGGGGCGAAGCCAGAAAGTAGGCAAGGAGGAGATCGTCGGCATGATCAAGGCTCTCGAGAGCTATCTTGCCGAGGACCATGAAGCCTTGAACCGCGAGTGGCAGCGCCGTTTGGAATACATTTCAGGCGTGATTGCCAGGGTGCCTGGTGTATCCACGCGATTCATGGTGCCAGATATCGCCAACCACGTCCCGCACATGATCATCGATTGGGACCCCAAGCATGTGTCTGCGTCGCCGGCGCAGATCAGCGCGGCCCTTCGTCAGTCCAAACCTTCCATCGTGATGGAGCCTGCCGAACAGGGCAGCGGTCTGAGCATGAACTCCTTCATGCTGCAGCCGGGCGAAGAGAGGCTCGTTGCGGCAAGACTCGCTCAGCTCCTGCAGGCTCATGCGGCGTAACGACGGGTCATTTCGATGCGCCGGCAGCGCGCGCCATCAGTGTGGCGCATAGGGAAGGCATCTCAATGCGCACAATAATTGCTTGCATGCTGATGACTATTGTCGGCTTGTCGACCGTGCTTGCTCAGAATCAGCCAGCTGCGGCAACCCATTCAGGCGCCGATAGCCAGGCGAAGATACCTGTCTTTGACTATCAGGAAGTGATGGTGCCGATGCGCGACGGCGTACGGCTGCAGACGGTGATCATGCGCACGCTCGGGTTCGCGGGACCGCTGCCGATTCTACTTCAGCGTACTCCTTACGGTGTGCCGGCAAAGGCATATGACGAGATGCCGCCTAACCTGAAGGACCTCGCAGCCGACGGCTATATCTTCGTCGTCCAAAACATTCGTGGCCGCTTCAAATCCGAGGGCACGTTTACGCTCAGTGAAGACTCGCGCACCGAACACGGCAAAGGCACGATAGAGACCCGTGATGCGTGGGACACCATCGACTGGCTCGTAAATAATGTGCCCAACAACAACGGCCGCGTAGGCATCTGGGGGACTTCTTACAGTGGTTACACGGCCGGCGCGACGCTGCTTGAGCCTCATCCCGCTCTGAAAGCCGTCAGCGAGCGCGCGTCCCCCGTCAATCAGTGGATGAACGACGACGACCACCGCTACGGCGCGCTGCGCCTGAGTTACGATTTTGAGTACGCGGTGATGGAGGAAAGCGATAAGCTTACTAACTCTCATTTCGCGTTTGAGCAATGGGACACGTACGAGTGGTACCTGAACCTCGGACCACTGTCTAACATTAACGACCATTACGTACACGGCAAGATTCCATTCTGGAACGATACTGTCGCGCATCCAGACTACGACGCGTTTTGGAAGTCGCAGGCCTGGGTCGACGAACTGCACCGTTCGTCGGTTCCGACCCTCAACGTCGCGGGCTTCTGGGATCAGGAAGACCCATGGGGATCGTGGGAAATTTTTCGTCATGCGGCCGAAAATGACCCTGACAAAACGAGCCTGATGGTGGCGGGTCCCTGGTGCCACGGTTGCTGGAACCGTCCCATCGAGGACAAACTCGGCCCCTGGCAGTTGGGGCACGAGACCGCGCGTGAATTCAGGGAGACGATCGAGGCACCGTTCTTCGCCTATTGGCTGCACGGCAAGGGCGCGAAACCGGCCTGGCGCGCGTCGACATTCCAGACTGGCAGCAATGTCTGGCGAACGTATCCAGACTGGCCGCTGAAGAACACGGTCGCTACGAATCTTTATCTGCATGCGAACGGTACGCTGAACTTCACCACGCCGGCAGCCATTGATAAGGACGCGTACCGCAGTTACATATCGGACCCGGCGAATCCAGTGCCCTATCGCCCGCGTCCGATCTCACCGACCTATCCGGCCGGAGACTGGCCGCGCTGGGAATCCGGCGACCAGCGCTTCGTCGATCACCGGCCCGATGTGTTGAGCTACGTCAGTGAACCGCTAGAGCACGATCTCACTGTCACGGGCGAAGTTGCGGCGCTCCTTTATGCGTCCACTTCGGGTACCGACAGCGATTTTGTCGTTAAGCTCATCGACGTTTTTCCGGAGGATGCAGAGAAGGTGGATTGGTACACAAATGCTGATTCGAAAGGTGCTGATCCGGGAGCGTACGCACAGATACTCAACGGCTATGAACTACCGATCGCAATGGAGGTCCGTCGCGGCCGCTACCTGGACAGCTACGAGCATCCCCACGCACTGAAGCCGAATGTGCCCGCACGCTGGCCAGTTCCGCTCAGATCGCGCGACCACGTATTCCTGAAGGGGCACCGCATCATGGTGCAGATCCAGTCGACGTGGTTCCCACTGATCGACCGCAATCCGCAGACATTCACACCTAGCATCTATACGGCGAAGGCGAGTGATTATCAGCCGGCAACGCAGCGGGTGTACTCCTCCCCGAATATGCCTTCGCACATCGTGCTACCGGTCGTGCCGCAGAGGCCTTGACGGCCGCCAAAAGGCTGCTACCGACCGGGCGGGCGGGCGGGCCACCCCTGGCACGTCAATGCAGAGCTGTCGCCACCGCTGCAAAGAATGCATCGTCATCCAACTCGATTCGAGTTTCGTCGTCAACGGGTTTGGATCGCGCGCTGAGCACGACGATAACCAGCCGTTCACGCGGATTTACGTAGATGAATTGACCGAAGATGCCCCACGCCTTAAAAGCACCGGCCTGAAGCGGATCAGTCTGCGGCACAATCCACCACATATATCCATAATCCACCGTTTTTCCTCCGATGCTGTGCGGCGCGCCAGCTTCATCGAACCAGCCGTCTGGAACGATCGAGCGACCATTTAGGCGGCCTTTGTCTGCAACTATCAGTCCAAAGCGACCGTAGTCGCGAAGCGTTGCGCCTATGCCGCTACCAGCCCACCCTACCCCATCAGCGCCGTCGACCCACCACGTGGCGTTCTGCTCCATGCCCGCCTGGGACCAAATCTTCTGCGAGAGATAATCGGCCAGCGGTCGGTGCGTAGCGCCTTCAATCACGGCGCCAAGCACATAAGTCTCCCCGGTGTTGTAGTTCCAGATGGAACCTGGCGCACCGTCACGCGACAGTGCACTCATGTAGCGCAGAATGGCTCCGGGCTTGGGGGTGATTTGCAATCCCAGGACCTTGCGTCGATCGGAGGTCGGATCGGTGTAGGTTTCATTCCAGTGCACCCCGGAGCTCATGGTCAGAACCTGGCGGATACTGACTCCCTCATAAGCGCCTCCCCGTAGCGCTGGGACATAGCGGACCACTGGATCATCGAGGCTAGAAATAAAGCCATCTACTATCGCGGCACCGACAAGCGTAGAGGCAACAGACTTAGCCATTGAGAAGGACAGCCAGTGAGTGTTCGCGTCAGCGCCGAGCTCGTAGTCTTCAAAGGCGATCTCTCCGTTCTTCAGGACCAGCATTCCCGCCACCCTGTTGATGGCCAGGTAGTCATACAGATCGACGCGGCGTCCGTGATCCTCGTAACGAATCTGCGGAAACGCCTTAGCGCTCTTAGGAAGCACTCGTGCCGCGCCATCTCGGCGCACAACGCGGACTGGCAGCAATCGCTCCGAATGTGAAAAGGTCTGAACTGCCACGTCTGGCCGCATGGCGCCGTCGAACATCTGCTGCAACCCGGCGATGTCGGCAGCGCGAGCAACGCTGATCGACAGCAGCGCAAGTAGGATAGGCGCTAAAGAGGTACGGTATCGGTGTTGGGTCATAGCTGAGTCACGGGCTCGTCTTGAGCCTGTCCGCGGCGAACCGAGATGTTCATGGCTTGGCCTTATGTTGTTCGAACCAGCCGGCGACGTACAGCATCTTGGCAATGTGGTGGCTGGGACGATAACGGATACCGTGCGGTTCCTCCGGTACGCGGACCAATACCGATTCGATCTTGAGGAGTTTCAGCGCCTCGTAGAATTGCTCCGCTTCCGAAATGGGCGTGCGGTGGTCGGCTTCACCGGTCATTAACAATGTTGGAGTCTTGACCTTAGCGACGAGATTGATGGGCGAGCGCTTCATGTATTCCTCGGTATTGTCCCAGGGATTGCCAGGGAACCAATAGCGAGTTATTAAAGGGATGTCCGAAGTCAGTGCCCAGCTGTACCAGTTGATGACGGGGTAGAGCGATGCTGCCGCACGGAAGCGATCGGTGTGCTCGATCACCCAGCAGGTGAGCACGCCGCCACCGCTGCCGCCCGTGACGAACAAATTGTTCGAATCGATGAAGCCCTTGGCAATCACGGCGTCGACGCCGCTGTTGAGATCGGCGAAATCATCTCCGGGATAGGCGTGGTGAATCAGATTGGCAAACTCTTCGCCATAGCTGGTACTGCCGCGTGGATTGACGTACAAAATGACGTACCCCATTGCCGCCCAGACTTGCTTCTCGAAATCGAAACGATCGCCGTAGTTGCTGAAGGGTCCGCCGTGAATCTCGAGGATCAAGGGATATTTCTTGGCGGGGTCGAAGTCCGGTGGATACACGATCCAACCTTGGATATCGCGCTGATCCTTCGATGACGGGTAATGGATCTCTTCGACCCGCCCGAGTTTTCTTTGTGTCAATAGTTCCTGGTTCAAGGCGGTCAGCATATGCAAGGTGCCGCCGGACCAGAGCGCAATATCGCCGGGATTGGCGGGCGTACCAATGGTCAGCGCGAGAGCGCCGCTGCGGCTAACCGAATAATACGGCGCGCCGGAGGCACCGGTGGCAGAGGATACGTGATCGACGATTTTCTTGAACTTGCCGTCGAGCGAAAAGAAGCCGAGCTTGTTGTCGCCCGAATCGGTGTACAAAAAATAGACCCCTGAGCTGTCGGGCGACCATTGCGGGTCTTCGATGTCTCGATCCAGGGAATCGGACAGTGCGCGAGATCCGTCGCCGTTGCGGCCCATCACATACAGCTTGGTGGTCTGATGTCCTTGATAGCGGTCATCGAAACCCGTGTACGCAATCCAGCGGCCGTTGGGAGATACCACCGGCTCCTTGTCCGGGCCTTTGCGATGCGTGAGGGCGCGCGGTGCGCCGCCGGAAACGGCGAACTCGTAGACTTCCGAATCCAAAAACTCCATGTCGGATTCGGGATGTCGATTGGCGGATACGATCAAATACTTACTGTCCGGCGTCCAAACTGCGAGGTTCGGAGTGAATGAGTCGCCGCCATTGGCAAAGTTGCCGGTGGTGATTTGTCGTGGCGTGCCACCGTCGGCGGCGACAACGAAGATCTGACGAGATCCGTTCTTGAGATAGTTCACGCCGTTGAAACGATAGACGAGACTATCGTAGATGGTCGCCGGCTCCGCCCACTTGGCACCGGCGGGTGGCTTCGGCAGATCCGCGAGTTTGGGATTACCGGTCTGAACAAAGGATGAAAACGAAATATATTTACCGTCGGGTGACCAATTGATGCCTGCCGGAGCTTCATCGAGGTTGGTGATGCGCGCGGATTGTCCGGAATCCATCCAGCGGACGTAGAGCTGCGGTTTGCCGTCCGCATTGGAGATATACGCGATGCGGGTTCCGTCCGGCGACCAGCGTGGCAAGGATTCGGAATGATTGCCGGCGGTCAATGGCCAGTGGTCCGCGCCTGTCGCACTCACCATCCAAAGGTTGGCGTAGCGCTTGTCCGTCATCGGATCGGCGAACTGGCGTACGTAGACGATCCTTTTGCCATCCGGAGATATTTGCGGGTCGATCGGGAGCTCGATCTGAAATTCGTCATTGACGGTCAGTTTATCGAAGGCATCCTCGGCGAGCAGCCGCGTCGCGCAGATCGCGAGCAGCGATGCGGTCCCAACGGCAATGTGCCAGGAAAGGCGGCGCATACGTTCAGACTCCTCGTTTTTATGAGAAGCGGTGGGCAACCCCATTCTAGCAAGCCGCGGGACGCTCAGCGTTTCCCTGGCCCTCGCAGCGCACGGCCCGGAAAGACATCCGGCACAATCTTGCCTTCATTGACGACGATGGTTCCTCCTACGATTAAGTAGCGCACACCCACGCTCGGCTCCATGGGATTCTCGTAGGTGGAGCGGTCGCTGATCGTCTTGGCATCGAACACAACGATGTCAGCATCGGCGCCCTCCTGCAATCTGCCTTTTTGCCGCGCCTCGGGAGTTGAACGCTCAAGCATCTGCGCCGGCATCAGGCTCATCTTTCGCAACGCATCCATCAGCGAAATGGCCCCCTTTTCGCGCACGTATTGGGCCAGCACGCGCGAATAGGTTCCAGCGTTACGGGGATGTCCTGCGAGACCATCGCTGGCAATCATCACGAGAGGATGCTCAATAACTTGATCCACCATTTCCTGCGTATTGCTGAAAATCACCACATAGTGCGTGGTGCTGGAATTATGCAGCGCATCGAAACGCCCCTTGGTGAGGTGCTCTCCGGTGTCGGGAAGCAGCAGTTTGTCATAGCTGATGCCCAGCTTTTCCTGCCACCCGGGGTTAAAAAGCGCGGAGTTTATGGCGGTCATGCCCGCGAAGTAGGGGTACGCCTCGGTGGTGACATCGAGACCGCGGGCGCGCGCTCCTTCGATCATGGAAAGACACTCCAGCGAGTCGCGGGTGCAAGAGCTGTTGATGTGCACGATATGCAGCGAAGCGCCCGTAATCGCGGCCGCTCCGATCACTTCGCTGACCGATGCAATGGACGAGCCGGGCTCGATGCGACCGCCGCTGCGCATGTGGGTGTAGACCGGCACTTTCCGCTCGGCGGCGAGACGGAACATGTCGATTACCTCCAACCGAGTGGCTCCCGGCGTGTACTGAATACCCATGCCGATGGCCAAGCCGCCAGCGTCCAGTTCCGCGCGCAGGCGCGCCCGTATGCGTTCGATCTGTTCCGCCGTGGCGGGCTGATCGGTCGCGGGTCCGCTCTTGGGTAGGATGTCACCGGGCAGCAGCGGGGCGCCGAACACGGCAGATCGCGCCGCCACGTGACTGGCCGAGCTACCGTAGTGAATCAGCGAGTGACCTTCTTTAGCTTTTAAAAACTGAGCAACGTCGGGCGCACCGATTTCCAATTCGAGTGCAGTAGTGACGCCATCTAGCGCCTTGACGCGCTGGCTTGCCAGCTCCTGGCTGTGCTGATGAAGGTCAATGAACCCGGGAGCCACAATTAGTCCGGCGGCGTGGACCACTCGCTGTCCACTCAGGGCCCCCGAGGAGATGCGGACGATCTTTCCGTCGCGGATGCCCAGGTTGCGCACGGCATCCATTCCGGTTTCGGGATCCATAACGCGTCCGCCTTCGACCACGACATCATAATTCTGTGCGCACGCGATGGTGGTGAATAACAGCAGAAAAATTAGAGCGAAAATCCGCCTACACATGCGTCCCCCGTTTAGACCCGCCATCGTATACTCGGATACCGGATGTGTTGGCAACTAAAGCCCGAGGCGTCAGGCTCGGATGTCTGGTTTGAGACGGCCCCATGCAGAAGTGCAAGTGACGGAAGCACTTGCTTAGTAATGACGACAAGAAAGCAAATATCGCGGTCGCTCTGGAGGATGTATGCCTGAGTCACGCTATCTGCAGGGTACGTGTGTATGGAAGGGGGCGGAAGTGGGACAGAATCAGAAGTGGCTCAAACAAATTCCGGCGGTCGTCCTGCACCAACTTGATGTCGCGCTCGAAAAGGTCGAGAACCTCGACTGGCGTGACGTCACTCGTCTCAATTTTGCCCTCCCTGACGCTGCGGCGTTCTTTGACGAGGTGCGTGAAGAGCTGGAGAGCGGATCCGGCATGGTAAAGGTGTGCGGGTTGGATGTGAGTCGGTATAGCCAAGAACAACTGCGTCGCGCCTGGTACGGTATTGGCTGTCATATCGGCACGCCTATGTATCAGAACTGTCGCGGTGAACTGATGCGTGACATCAGGGACGAGGGTATGGGTGTCGGCGCCAAGCTCTATGGCGCGACCGTCGACGCCTCGGGTAAGCAGTTTCTCTCCTCGGGAGCTCGCACACTGTCATCGGGGCAGTTGCGTTTTCACACAGATCGCTGCGATACGGTGGGTCTGCTTTGCGTGCGCCAGGCTTCCGAGGGAGGGGTTAGCAAACTGGCCAGCAGCGCCACGGTCTACAATGAGATTCTAAAGCGCCGCCCAGACCTGCATGCGCTACTCTGCAAGCCCATTCCGCGCAGCCGATTCGGCGAAGAGGCGGGCGGCGAACATGTGGCTTACGACCTGCCAGTCTTTGGCGTACGTGGCGGCAAGCTCACCAGCCACTTCTCACTCACCTACATCGAGAGCGCGCAGCTGCTGCCAAGCGTCCGGAAGCTAACCGATGCCGAACATGAAGCAATTCAACTGCTGCTGGATGTGGCTGAGGAAGTGCATTTTGAGATGCGATTCGCGCCTGGAGATATACAACTGCTAAATAACCACGTCATCTACCACGCTCGCACGGCGTTCAAGGACGATGTCAGCACACGCCAGGACCGCCTGCTCATGCGCCTGTGGCTGTCAGTGCCCAATTCGCGTGCCCTGCCCGAGGATCATGCCGTCCTCTGGGGCGATGTTGGCGGTGGCAGGCCGCATGGCGGTATCGCACAGCCAGCCACGGCGTGCATCACCTGAAGCACGAATCGCCCATGGAGCAACACAAGATCAAGCGCAGAGGTGGCCCGTTACCGGGCGCACAGTTGGCCCTACTCACGCTGTTGCTGGGCGTTTTCGCGGGGAGCGCGTCGGCGGCGCCCGACTACGGCAACTGCGAGGTTTCAGGCCAGCGGGGATCGGTCAAGCTCGAGACGGTGATTCCGGGAGCGCTATCGGTGCGACCAACGTTGCCAGCGCCGGGATGGTGGAATGGCGACTCGCCAGATACGATCAAGGACGGTTTCGAGTACTGCATGGCTGCCATTATGGCTTACCGCGCAGGACTGGATAGGGTGATCGTCGTGAATCGCTCTTTTGCGCAGGTCGTCACGGGTCAAGCAAAGGGATTCGACATCGCACTTAGCGAGATCACGATTACCGAGGAGCGCAAGAAGGTTTTGAATTTCACTGAACCCTATTTCAGCTCT
>JBEKWD010000015.1:0-14514 GCA_049513435.1 Steroidobacteraceae bacterium
TGACGGTACTGTTCGTCGCCACGGCGAAGGTGTCGCGCGAGGTCTCATAATAGAGAGTGCCGCCGCAGACCAACATCAACACGAGCGGCGCCAGACAGCCGAGCCAGCCGCCCGGCAGCCGCAACCAGCCTGGCACGAGCGCGGCTGCTAACGAGGCCAGGCATACCAACGAAAACAGCATGCTCCACACTTCGCCGGCGCCATCGATGCCCGTGAGCAGCCGTGCCGGGCGCTCGATGATGGCCGCGAGATGATAGAAGCGAAAATCCAGCCGCAGCACGCCGTAGCTCATGGACACGGTGTCGAGCAGGAACCAACCGATGAAGATCGCAGCTACTGCGATGAGCACTGGCGAATCGATCACGCGTCCTGCGGCGTGAGTTAAAGCCGGGTTCTCCTTGCCGGGGCGTGTATCGGGCAGGCCCATTTGATCTGACATTTGATCGTCTCCTGCTGTGCTGCACATTGGCGCCATAACCTGCTGGTCGCGCGCCGGGCTGCGTGCTCGATTCTGTGACAAATCGTACGCACATTACAGGTGCTGCGGCAGACGGGAACAATGACGCGCCAACTCTGGATGCTCGGCACATTAGTGCTGCTGATTGGGCTTGGCAGCTGCACTTCGGTGCAACAGAGCGATTGGTACGACAAGGCACACGACACGACGGTCAAGGTCGCCGACGTCGCGGCCGATAAGACTTCCAAGGCTGCGGCCGTCGCTTCCACCCAGGCATCCAAAGCATTCGTCCGAATGCAGCACTACCTCGCCGAGAAGGATGTGCTGAAGACCTTTACCGACTCCAGTGAGCACAGTGAGACCGTCGTGCTCGACGTCTTGCACAAAGCCGGCGTCGGCTCGCACAAAGGCGTTGTGCCCAAGCGCCCTGCGACCGCTCCCGGCGCTGCACCGGCAGCGACGGCGCCGAGCGCGGTAGCCGCGGCCGGCTCGGTGCCCGATCAGTACGCGGGCACGTTGCAGTGGCCGCTGGAGGCAGGGGTCGTGAGCTCGGAGTATGGCGAGCGCTGGGGCAAGATGCACAAGGGCATCGACATCGCGGCGGATGTGGGCGAGCCGGTCTACGCGATCGCTCCGGGCGAGGTCATTTATGCCGGCAATGGCTTGCGCGGCTATGGCAATGTGGTCATCTTGCGTCATGATCGGCAGCGCACCTCGCTGTACGCGCACAACAGCGCGCTCAACGTGAAGCTCGGCGACCACGTCGCGCGCGGCGCCGTGATCGCGCAGCTCGGCAGCACTGGGCATTCCACCGGTCCGCACGTGCATTTTGAAATTCGCGATGGCGACACGCCGCTCAATCCACGCAGCATATTGCCTGCCTCGAAGCTCGCTGATGTGATCGGGGATCCCGCGGCGTTGGCAATGGTGCGCTAGTACGTCTGCTGGGTACTGACCAGGAACTGCAGCTTGCTGATCGAGCCCCTCGCATCAAGCGGTGTGGCCAGATCAATGTGGATGATGCTGCCATAGGCTGAGCGCGCGTTGCCGAGCCGCAGGCCGACACCGACGTCTTTGAGCATTCCGAGTTGCGGCGTCGGTACCGCTGTGGTGCCCCAGGTGCGGCCCATGTCAAAGAACGCGGCGCCACCGACGTGCAGCAGTCGGAACAGATACCAGTTGGTGTACAGGCGTTCCTCGACGGTCGCCTGCACGCGCTCGTCACCGTTCTGATAGCGCAGCGGATAGCCGCGCAGTCCCGTATCCCCGCCGATCTCCAGATAGTGGTCGAGGTCGAGATTGTGGCCCGCGTCACCCGAGATGTGCACGAATAGCTTGCTGCGCTCGGAGGTCGTCAGAAACCAGCTCGCGTTACCCGTGGCGATCGCATCATCCATGCGGCCGTACTCGAAACGAGAATACAGGCGGCTGTAGAAGAACAGGTAATTTCGCGCATCGATCTGCATGTTGTAGCTGATCTCAGTATCGGCGATGAATGACTTGCGATCGGCGTCGAAAGCCGGCGCGGAGTAGCCCAGCCCGAGGCTCGCGTCCAGGCCGAAATGCAGATCCTCGGTAAAGGCGATCTGATCCAGATTGCGCGTGGTCGCGAAATTGTTCTGCACCCACTGCATGCGCACGTACGGATAGGAGAGATTGCGATCGGCCGGCAACGGCGCGAGCAGCGGCAGATTCGGCGGGACGGCCGGTGCGAATACGCTATCGTCGTGGCGAAATCCGACCAGCACGCGCCCGGTCCACGCATCGCTGATAAATGGTGCTTGGCCAAAATATAAATCCGTCACGCGATAGTCGAAGGCATAGGCATCGAACGGGTTGCCAAGGCTGTAGCGCGTGACGACAGACTTGGAATTGCCGGTTGTGCCGCCACCGGCGTAGGGAGTCTCGAGCGCGTAGAAGGGCAGCGAACCGCCGATGTTCCAGGCTTTGCCGTCGGAATTGTTCTGGTACTGAAGCGTGTCCTGCCAGTGAGTGCCCCAGACATTCGGATCGTTCCAAACCGCGTAGCTGGAGCTTCGGTCCACACTCTGGCTGTGGCCAATCTCGACGAACTTGCCATAGCCGAGGAAATTATCGTCGGTCAGAGCGACCGAGGCGTTGTTCTTGCCGCCGCTGCGCCCGAAGCTCGCAGACGGCTGCACGGTCCACACGTCGTGCACGACGACCAGGATGTCTACCAGGCCATCGTGGTAGCGCACCGGACGAATTTCCGGCTCGCGCAGAAAAGGCGAATTCTGGCGCATATTGCGCGCACTCTCGTCCAGGCGAGCGCGCGAATACAAATCGCCGCTGTGAAACACCAACTGTGCCTGGATCGTGGACGAGTGGGTGCGCACATGCAGGCGGTCGACCGTGCGAAAGAGCCAGTTGTTCTCCTTGGGATCGTCGAGATTGAAGATCTGTTTTGTCTCGATTCGGATCTCGCCGATGCGTGCGCCCGAGGCCTCGAGCTCCTCGTCGGAAGGCAGCTCGTCGGAGCTCGTAGCAGCCAGGGCGCTGTCCGCAGCCGCGTCGCGCTCCTCATCGCCAGCGACGCTCGATGCCTGCGCCGCCAGCGAGAACGCAGCGCCAGCAACCAGGCCAGCTATAAACAGCGCGCGCAAGTCATGCATTAGCGGCATCGGAACACTGTGTGGCGCGCGCCGTCAATCAGAAAGGCCTCGGCCGCTGCTTGCCAGATCCACAGCGCCAAGGTAACGTCAAAGCCATTCCCGCTCATACCTGATGTTCCACATGCGCATCGCATTTCTGGGTCTGGGACAGATGGGCGCCGCCATCGCCGGCAATCTTGTTAAGGCCGGACATGACGTGGCGCTCTGGAATCGCACGGCTGCCAAAGCGCGCGCCTTGAGCGCCAGCGGCGCGAGCTACGCCGCAACCGCGCGCGAGGCCGCCAGCGGACGGCCCCTCGTGTTGAGCATGCTCAGCGACGATGCGGCTCTCAACGCCGTGCTCGATGGTGAAGACGGCTTGTTGGCCGGACTGGGCGCGGGGGCCCTGCACGTCTCGATGAGCACGATAGGGGTCAGCACGGCCGAGGAAGTCGCGGCGCGTCACGCCGAACGCGGACAGCACTTTCTGTGCGCGCCGGTCTTTGGCCGTCCCGAGGCCGCTGCGGCTGCAAAGCTCTACATCGTCGCCGCCGGTGAGCCTGCGGATCTGGAGCTCGCGGCGCCTCTGTTCGAAGCGATTGGTCAGCGCGTGTTTTGCGTGGGCTCGAGGCCCTCTGCAGCCAATCTGGCGAAACTGTGCGGCAATTTTATGATCCTGGCCTCGATCGAGATCATGGGGGAAGCGTTGGCGCTCGCTCACAAAGGCGGCATCCCCAAGGCGACCTTGCTCGACGTATTGACCGGCACGCTGTTTGACGCGCCGGTGTTTCGAAATTACGGCGCGATCCTGCTGCATGAGCGCTATCGCCCGGCCGGATTCGCCGCGCCGCTCGGGCTCAAGGATATGCGTCTGGTCGGTCAATCCGCAGAAACGCTGCGCGTGCCGATGCCGGTGCTCAATGTCGTGCGCGATCATCTGTTGCAGACGATCGCGCTCGAGGGCGAGCAGATCGACTGGTCGGCAATCGCGCGCATTGCCGGCAGAAATGCCGGCATCTGAGTGCTGCAGAGCTCGGGCATGACGCCTCTCGGGCGCTGGTCTTTAATCCATCAGCCGTTCGCCGAAATATGTCATTTCCAGCGCCGCGGTGTGCGCCCTCTCCTGCAGATTGGCCCCAGCGGCATGGCCGCCTTCAATGACCTCATAGAACAGGTACGGCACTCCCATGGCCGAGAGTTTGGCCGCAAACTTACGCGCATGTTGCGGCCCGACCCGATCGTCCTTCGTGGTGGTCCAGATGAAGGCCTCGGGATAATGAACATCGGGCTTGAGATTGTCATAGGGAGAAATCGAGGCGAGAAAAGCGCGCTCCTTCGGATTGGCCACGCTGCCGTATTCGCCGACCCAGGATGAGCCGGCGGCAATCTTCTCAAAGCGCAGCATGTCGAGCAGCGGAACCTGCATATCCACGGCGTTCCAAAGTAACGGACGCTGGATGAATTCGACGCCCATGAGCAGACCGCCGTTCGAGCCGCCCTCGATGCCCAGGCGCCGCGGGCTCGTGACCTTGCGTGCGATCAAGTCCTCGGCGACCGCGGCGAAATCATCGTAGATTCGCTGCCGATGCGTCTTCAGTCCCGCCTCATGCCACGCGGGTCCAAATTCGCCTCCGCCGCGTATATTGGCCAGCACGAATACCCCGCCGCGCTCGAGCCACAGTTTGCCGACAATGGCCGAGTAAAACGGTGTCATCGAGACCTGAAAGCCGCCATAGGCGTTGAGGATGGTCGGATTGTGGCCATTGAGTGCCATGTCTTTGCGATGGACGATGAAATACGGAATTCGGGTACCGTCCTTCGATGTGGCTTGCCATTGCTCAACGACGAACGGGGCCGCATCGAACTTGGGCGGCAGGGTCTTGACCTCGACGAGCTCTTCGCTGTCCACATCTGTGAGCCACAGGCTCGAGGGCATCAGGAAGCCTGCGACACTCAGGAAGGCCCGCTCGCTGCGCGCATCGGCGTCGAGGACGTCGATCGAGGCGTTGTCGGGCAGAGCGAGGGCTCGATGTGTCCAGCTGCCTTGCCGCATCGGCGTATAGACGAATGTACGTCCCTTCACATTGTCATAGAGGCACAGCAGCAAGTGTGAACGCGTTGTCCCGGTACTGCCCAGTGACTGGCGCGCGCCGGGTGCAAAGATCAGTCGCGGTTGCAAGTGTTTCGGATCAGCCTGCGCCGCATCCAGATCGATGGCGATCAGCGCGCCCTCGGGAAAGTGGTGCCGCCCGATGTTCCAGCTCTGATTGAGCTTGATTAGCAGTTGGCCTTCGAGGAGATCTTCGATCTCGGATTTCAGCGGTATATTCAGCCGCTGCGGTCCGCTCGAACCCAGCAGATACGTCTGAGTCTCGAAGAAACTGACCGCGCGTAGGATCAGCACGGCTCGGTGACCAGCGCCGTCGACCAAGCTTGCCACATCGACTTCGACGTCGGCGGAATTGCCGCGAAACACCTCTTGCGCGGCTGCCAGTGGCGCGCCGCGCTGCAGCCTCTTGACCACGAACGGGTAGCCCGAAGCGCTCATCGTGCCCAGCCCCCAATCGCGGGCGATCAGCAACTGGTCCTGGTCGATCCAGGCTGCGGTCTGTTTGCTTGTTGGCAGATTAAAACCGCTTTGAACGAACTGATCCGCGCCCAGATCAAATTCACGCACGCTCACGGCGTCTTCACCGCCGTCCGACAGACTGATCAAACACAGACGCTCGGCCGGACGCAGACAGTCCGCGCCCTTCCAGAACCAATTGGCATTCTCATCCCGCGCCTGGGCATCCAAGTCGAGCACGGTGCGCCACATCGGCGCTGGATTGCGGTAATCCGCCAGAGTGGTTTTGCGCCAGATGCCGCGCACGTGCTGCGCGTCCTGCCAGAAGTTGTAAATGTCCCCGCCCAGAAAGCGAGGCTCCGGAATCCGGTCTTGGGCTTGCGTTATCGTCAACGCATCGGCGTACAGCCCCGGATAGCGTTGATCGTGCTCGAGTACGGTCAGCGTTTTCGTATTCTGCTCGCGCACCCAATCCATGGCGCGCTCGCTGTCGACCTGTTCGAGCCAAAGGAAGGGATCATTGGCTTCGAGCGAATTTGTGGGTGAATCGGCCCGAACGCCGGCGCAGGCAGCGATGAGCAGCAGCGCTGCTGGTGCCACCTGAGCCGGCGATGCGGGCATTGCAGCAGTTTTATTTCAGGATCAGTTCCTGACCTGTCCACTCGCCCAGGACCCGCCGAATCTTGCCGCGCTCTACGGCGTGCTGACCGGCAGTGTCCAGGGAACCCTCGACCTGCTTCATGATCGCATCCATCTTTGCGGTCATGCCATCGAAGGCCGCCCAGTTCCTATAGTTGGTGATCAGGTAGACGTCCGGATCGTTCTCGGTGCGCGGCTGTACCGTGATGACGCGATAGCTGAGAACAAGCCCGGCTTTTTTTGCCGCTTCCTGCGTGGCCTTCCAGTTGCCGTCGAGGTACTTCAGATAGTCGTCGAACTTGCCGTATTCGGTGCGAACCGCGGCGACGTTGACGACCGGGCCATCGGTAAAGGCGTGATCATCCGCGAGCACCGCGGTGCTGGCGCAGGCAAGACCCAGCAGTGCCGCGCACGCGGCAATCTGACTTTTGATCGACATTTGAATGCTCCCTTTGGTAGAGGATTGACTGAGACGAGTTAGTTCTGCGAGTCCTTTGACACAGTGATCGGGGACTCGGGTTGCATTGGGCAACCGTGAGTTATGTTATGGGCAGAGGCAGTAATCAGTCAATTTGCCAAGACACTTCATCCCACCTGCACCGCAAGCATTGAAATGGATCCGCCGTCGAAGCCGGCGACAGGAAATCCGATTGACTCGCCTTCGCGATGCTGCGCCAGAACGTAGAGCAGAGGCAGATAGTGATCGGGTGTAGGCGCAGACAATAGCGCATCGCTGCCCAGCTGCTCGTAGTCCACGAGCGGCCAGAAATCAGCCGCGAGCATCAAGTCACGCGCCCTTTGCTCAAAGCGCAGAGCCCAATCGTAGGGCTCGATCGCGTGGCGCCCCCAGGAATAGGCGTGCAGATTGTGCACGAGATTGCCGCTGCCCAGGATGAGTACGCCTTCATCGCGCAATGGCCTGAGCCGGCGTGCCAGATCGAAGTGCCAACTGGCCTCTTTGGTCTCATTGATGCTCAGCTCAATGACCGGAACATCGGCGTCGGGATACAGGTGGACGAGAATCGACCAGGCACCATGATCCAATCCCCACCCGCTATCGGCTTTCACGGGCTCGGGAAGCAATAACTTCGCGACGCGCACGGCCAGTTCGGGCAAACCCGCAGCCGGATACTGAATCTGGTATAGCGCCGGCGGAAAGCCGCCAAAGTCATGAATCGTGCGTGGTCGCGCGATCGCCGTGACCGCAGTCTCGGGCAGATACCAATGCGCGGAGATGCAAAGCACCGCCTTGGGGCGCGGCAACGCGGTCCCCAACCCCGTCCAGGCGCGGGTCCAGTCGTTATCTTGCAGCGCATTCATCGGATTGCCGTGGCCGATGAACAAAGCTGGCATGCGCATCAGTTTGCGGGCCGTGAGGACATCTGCTGGCGCAGCAATTCAGTCTCGAAAGCCTGCCGTCGTTCGGCCACAGCGGCTTGATAGCCGATCGGGTCGATCCAGACGTTCTGGCTTGCCCCGGCGTGCAGGCGCTCGAGTTTCTCCAGCATATGAAAGTACGCGCCGTGCGCGCCCAAAAAAATATCGCAAGGTAGAGTTGGGAGCAGCGAAAAAGTGCGCTGAAAGTCTGCCGCAATCCCGGGATAGGAAGCCGGTTGTCCGGGCCTGTCCACGAGCCGGTAGCCCGGATTGACATTCCAGCTGCCAACGATCACGACGTTCAGGAGCCGCTGTCCATCCTTCACCTGCATCGTCCACGTGGTGCAGCCGCGCGTGTGCCCTGGGGTCTTGTGTGCAATCAGCACCGCATCTCCCAGTCGCACCTGATCTGCATCGTGCAGTACGCGGTCGACTTTCAGCGCGGGATAGCGGCCGTCGGGGTACTGGAAGTCCTGCGCACCGCCGCTCTCTACGACGGGCACATCGCCGTCCATGACCATGTATTGAGCGCCGGTTTGCTGCTTTATCGCGGCGCTGCCCGCATCATGGTCCGAGTGCGCATGACTGATCAGCAGGATCTTCACGTCCTGGAATTTAAATCCAAGCTGCTCGACGCTGCTGCGAATCAGCGGCACTGAGCTCTCGAGGCTGGAATTGATCAGGATGTCGCCCTGTGGCGTGACGATGAGGTAGGAGGCCAGATCGCGGCTGCCCACGTAGTAGAGGTTGCCGGCGATCCGAAACGGCGCAATCGGGGTCGTCCAATCTGCATTGGTCGCGGCCTGCAACGGCGTGAGCAACAGCAGCAGCATTGCACTACCAACCCAACGGCTTAAAATTCTCGATACGAGCATGGCTTTACCGCCTGAGGCGCTTGCCCCCAAATAGAGGATTCGAAGCGTAAACTAATACGCAAACGAGATTAGATCCACACGGGAGGCTGGCACCGATGTCGTACGCACTGGATCAACGGACCGGACCGTATGCAGCGCTGCTGCTGCGAGTCACGCTCGGGGCGCTGTTTATCGCTCATCTGTACTGGAAGTTTGCGATATTGCCTGGCGGCTTCGCGCATTGGTGGGCGAACTTCGCCGTCAACGGCTATCCCTGGTTCGTACCCTACTATGCCATCTCCGCGGAGTTTGTCGGCGCGCTGTTCCTGATCCCGGGGCTCTACACCCGTTGGGCGGCCCTATATGCGCTGCCGTTGATGATTGGCGCAGCGCAATTCTGGGCGGTGCGCAAAGGTTTCTATTTCACCGCGGCCGGTTGCGAGCTGCCGATTGTCTGGAGCCTGATGCTGATCGTTCAGGCGCTGCTGGGCGATGGGCTCTGGGCGCTCAAAGGCTCAAGCCTTCCCCTGCCGGGCCGTGCGGCTATTTGACCGCGAATACCCACACCGCGCCACCCTGGGGGACTTCCGGGTATTGACCCGGAAAGATCGAATTCAGCCGTCCCTGCATCGTCGCCGAATCGATGCCCCAGCCCGACAGCACGGCGATGTACTGCTTGCCATCAATCACGTACGAAACAGGCTGGCCCAGAATTCCGGAGTTGGTCGGGTACTGCCAGAGCAATTTTCCCGTTGCCGCGTCGAAGGCATGGAACAGGCGATCGTTGGTGCCGCCGCCGAATACGAGTCCACCGCCAGTGCTCAGTAGCGGTCCCCAGTTTTGTGAGCTCGCGTAGTTGTGGCTCCAGACTTTCTGTCCCGTATCGACATTCCAGGCCTGCACTTCGCCAATGTGGTCCGCGCCGGGCTGAGCAAGCAGTTCGACGGTTGCCCCGGTGAATGGCTGGCCCGGGGAGTACACCGGCGCGGAGGCGGGGGACGCGGCCAGCATGCAAAGATTTTCATTGGCCGGTACGTAGAGCAGGCGCGTCTTTGGACTGAAAGCGACCGGCGGCCAGTTCTTGCCGCCCCATTGCGAAGGACAGAACGATACGGTCCTGCCGGTCGCGGGCTTATGCTCGTCGACGACAATAGCGCGGCCGCTCTTGGGCTCCAGACCCAGAAAGGCGTTCTGCTTCACGAACGCTGCGCCGTCGACGAAACTCAGGCCGTGATCAGTGCGCTCGAGGTAACGAATATAGCCATCGCGCGCGACGTCAATGAGTCCGTGGATTGTCCTGCCGCCGCGCTTGAAGTCCACGAGGATCGGCGGCGAGGTTTCATCCCAATCCCATGAATCGTTCGGATGGTACTGAAAATAGCCTTTAATGCTGCCCGTGGCGACGTCGAGTGCGAGCGTCGAGCTCGTGTAGAGATTGTCGCCCGGGCGCTGATCGCCATTCCAGGGACCACCATTGCCGGTACCCCAGTAGGCGATGTTGGCGGCCGGATCATAGTTGCCGGTTATCCAGACCGGTGCGCCGCCGGTTTTCCATTGCTGACCACCCGCCGGCCAGGTCTCGCTGCCGGGCTCGCCCGGTGCCGGGATGGTATACGTACGCCAGAGCTCTTTGCCCGTGTCCGGATCGAAGGCTGCGACGAAGCCGCGAATGCCGAGCTCGCCGCCCGAGGTGCCCACCAGCACTTTGCCTCCGGCGACCTGCGGTGCCAGCGACATGTAATAGCCTGCGGAGTTGTCAGCGACCTTGGTCGTCCAGATCTCCGTGCCCGTGCGCGCATCGAGCGCGATCAACACGGCGTCGCCAGCGGCGAAGAACACTTTATTGCCGTAGAGCGCCACGCCTCGGCTCGTGGGATGCAGCATGATCGCGTCTTCGGGCAGCTGATGGCGATAGCGCCAGAGCAAGTTGCCCGTCCTGGCGTCGATCGCGAGCACCTGCTGGCCCGGTGTCGACACGAACATCACCCCGCCATTGATCAGCGGCGCGGCCTCATGACCGTTGGTTTGTCCCGTCGAGAAGATCCAGACGGGCTGCAGCCTCGACACGTTCCTGGTATTGATCTGTGTGAGCGGACTGTAGCCCCAGCCGTCCCAGGTGCGGCGAATCATGAGCCATTCGCCTGGATCGGGGTTCTTGAGCCGCTCGGTGGTGACCGGTTGGTAAGCGGCCAGCAGCGGATTGATCGGTGTCGGTCCGGAAGCAGGCTGTGCGCGCGGAGCCATCGCAGGCAGTGCGGCGGCCAACATCACTGCGGCCAGACTCAGCGCGCGTTTCAGCGAGTGCATGCGCTAGCCCTGCTCAAATGTGATGCGCGATGTGAACGGCTTTGCCACAGCGAGTTTCCCGTCACTGAGCTTCAACGCCAGCGCCGGCAGTGGCTTGGGCGCAGGACCCTCAAGTACTTTGCCCGCATCCCGAGGCTCGAACTTCGACGCATGACAGGGACAGTAAATCGTTTCCTCGGCCTGGATCCACTCGGTGATCTCGCAGCCGGCATGCGGACAGATAGCACTGTATGCCACGACGCCGTCGACCGCGCGCTCCTTTGTTTCCGGCGTGAGCTTTTCCGGATCGAATCGCAATAACAGCACGCGGTTCAGGCGCGATGCATTGCGTAGCGTTTTATCTGCCGGATCCATCGCCCAAGCGAAGGTCTGACGGCTGTCCGCGGGAATGTCCGGCGCGGCCAGCGGCGCGTTGCTCACATCACCGACTTTGACCAGCAGGTCGTCGGTTTGCGGTCGCATAGCGGCGGGATTGTCCTGCGCGGCGCGTGCTGATAAACCGCACGCACAAAGCCCCACGCCGATTCCGGCTTTCAGGATCAGCCGCCGCGCTCTGCGCTCATCGTATTCAGTCACTGAACCTTCCCCGCGCCCCTTGATCTCAAGCGCTCAGTAGCCGACCGCCTGGCCATCGCGGCGCCGTTCCGAGGCGGCGAAGTATCCCTGATCCAGGCACTGAATGATCTGGGCCGAGCCGAAATCGGTGCTATCGGCGCTCGCGAGCAGCAGACGATGTCCACGCGCCTGCAAAGCTTCGAGCACTTTGGCGTCAAAGCCCGGCTCGATCATGACGCTCTGCTGGTCCTCGGTTATTTTCCAGCGCGGAGCATCGGCGGCGGCTTGCATGTTCTGGCCGTAGTCAGCCAGCCGCACCAGCATTTGCACGTGACCCTGCGGTTGCATGTCTCCACCCATGACGCCGAAGCTCATGACCGGTTGGCCTGCCCGCGTCACGAAGGCCGGAATGATCGTGTGAAACGGCAGTTTGCCGCCGGCCACGAGGTTCGGATGACCGGGCTGCAGACTGAAGCCGCTCGCGCGATCATTCAGGCTGATGCCGGTTCCAGGAACCACGACGCCTGAACCGAATCCACGATAGTTCGACTGAATGAATGAGACCATCATGCCGCTCGCGTCAGCCGCGGTCAGATACACGGTGCCTTCGCCGCGGGGCAGGCCGCTGCCGTGCCACTGCGCCCGATACGGATCGATCAACGCTGCGCGTCGCGCCAGGTATGCCTCATCGAGGAACTCGCGCCAATCCACCCGCATCGCCTGCGGGTCGGCCACGTGCGTATAGACATCGGCAAACGCGAGCTTCATGGCCTCGATCTGAGCATGGATGCTCTCGGGGGTGTCGATGCCGAGTTGGCGCACGTTGAGCTTCTCTAGAATTCCGAGCGCGATCAGGGCGCCTATTCCCTGACCGTTGGGCGGCAGCTCGTGCACGGTGTAGCCGCGATAGTCATGCGCGATCGGCTCGACCCAGCGCGCGCGGTGCGAAGCGAGATCCGCAGCACTGAGCGCGCCGCCGTGTCGTTGGGAATCGGCGACGAGCTGTGCGGCCAGGGACCCTCGATAGAATGATTCGCCGCGGCTCGCCGCGATCTGCTCGAGCGTGTCGGCCTGCTCAGAAAAGACGAACAGCTCACCGGCCTGCGGTGCCTTGCCCTGTCTGAGAAACGCGGCCGCGAATCCAGGCACCGTCGCAAGCGCTGCGGCTTGTGCCGCCCATTGACGCGCGACGATGGGCGCGACCAGATAGCCGGCGCGGGCATATTCGATTGCCGGTATGAACAGCCGCTCGAACGGCAATTTGCCAAATCGCTGCGACAACTCGCTCCAGACCGAGACGGCGCCCGGTACCGTGACCGAGTCCCAGCCTGTCGCCGGCATCGTGCTGCGTCCGGCAAAGCGTTCAGCCCGCCACGCCTCCGGCGAGCGGCCCGAGCCGTTCAGACCATGCAGCCGCTGCCCGTCCCAGACGATGGCAAACGCATCACTGCCGATGCCATTGGACACAGGTTCCACCACAGCTGCGGCGATGGCTGCCCCGAGGGCTGCATCCACGGCGTTGCCACCTTGCAGCAGCATGCGCAGCCCGGCCTGTGCGGCCAGTGGCTGGCTGGTGGCAACCACATTGCGCGCGAGCACCGGCATGCGCTGGGAAGCGTATGGAAAGCGCCAGTCAATGGAATTCATCCGCCATGCACCTCGTCTGAGCTCATCCGGATTTGACAATCCACGCTTCTGGCAGAAAAGTGTCGCACCGTGCAATCTGGAAGGAACCAGCTATGAGCAACCAGGACGTTTACACAGGCGGCTGCTTTTGCGGCGAGGTGCAGTTCGAGGCTACGGGTCAGCCGGTCGCGATGGGCTACTGTCATTGCGAATCCTGTCGCCACTGGTCCGCCGGCCCGGTCAATGCTTTCACGCTGTGGAAGCCGCAGTCACTGAAAATAACGCACGGTGCCGCAAATATCGGCACCTACAACAAGACGCCGATAAGCTATCGCAAGTGGTGCAAGCTGTGCGGCGGGCATCTGTTCACCGATCATCCGACGATGGGTCTGGTGGATATCTACGCTGCGCTGATTCCGGCGCTGAAGTTTGATCCTGAGCTGCACGTGCACTATCAGGAAACTGCGCTTCACATCCGCGATGGCAAGCCAAAATTGCAAGACATGCCCAAAGAAATGGGAGGCTCCGGCGCCATGCTGCCGGATTAGGATCGTAAACGCTGTAGGTTTTGGGGAGAAGTATTCATGCGAACTCTATTTTTGACCCTGACGCTGCTCGGCGCAACGCTGTTCGGCTCCGCTTTGCGCGCACAGCAGCCGACGCCCTCCGGGCTCGATGCCATTCCCGAGAAGATGCCCTTCAGTCAGCCCTATGGGGCGCCAATCGGCGCGCAGCAGGCCCAGTCATTGATTCAGGCCGCGCTCGCCGAGGCCAACAAGCGCGGCTGGCCCATGAACATCGCCGTGGTGGATTCGGGCGCGAGCCTCGTGGCCTTCGTACGCATGGATGGAGCGCAGCTCGCCTCCATCGCAATAGCCGAGCATAAGGCGCGCGCTGCGGTCAAATTTCGCCGTCCGACCCACGTCTTTGAGGACGCTGTGCAAAAATCCGATTATAAGTACATCCTGACCCTCGATGACGTCATCGCTACGCGCGGGGGTATTCCGCTGATCGAGAATGGCAAGATCATCGGTGCGGTCGGTTGTTCCGGCGGCACGGGTTCGCAGGATGAGGTGATCTGCACCGCGGCCGCCGACCTCGTCAATAAGAAGGGCCAGTAGGATTCGCGCATCGGTGCGTACCGCGTTGTCCGGCCGCTTCGCCCTGTTCGGCGTTGCGGCGTGGCTGCTCACGTTTGCTGGTTGCACGAGTGTGCCGCCCGCACCGCAGAGCCTGTTGGAGGAGAAGACTGGCGCCACGATCACGGTGGCGAGTGCGCCGATTTCATTTGCGCGCGTGAGCAGCGATCCGGGCGCATCTGCACGTGACTACGTGACGCTCGTGGCGGTGGAGCAGGACGTCGCCGGGAAATACACCCAGATGTTCCTGTTGCATCGCTGGTCCACTTCGATTCGCGGTGCGCCGCCGGCGCCGCCGTCCGCGGCGAGTGTCGCCACGTTGCTGATCCGCGCCGATGAGCGTGAGATTACGTTGCAGGCACTCGAGCAGGTCCCGATCGAT